>JBHJOU010000041.1:0-2203 GCA_050329355.1 Rivularia sp. (in: cyanobacteria) | reverse complement strand
CATTTAACGGTTTGACTGCGGAAGCTTTGAAACAAAGAGCGATCAAGTTGGTAAGTTAAGTTTTGTAGTAAATTAAAAACTTTTGTAGAGACGTAGCCGGGCGTTACGTCTCAAATCATGTCTGTGAAATCATCAATTGATATTTTTATTCGCCAATGCCGGGTTTGTTAATTGCTAATTCCTATGATGTATTTTTAACGCAAAGAAACGCAGAGGTACACGCAAAGGGGCGCGGAGTTTTTACTTATCACAATTGGTGTTTTGAGATTTTCGATTCTTCTAAGTATCACCAACAATCAAAAGTTAGTAAACTATAAAGTTTTTAACAATTCATCAAGTTCAGTTATTCAATTAATCAGCATTTGCAATCGAACAGTTAGAACCTACACATTTAACTGTTTCCACAACTTGAACTTCGTTTTTCACAAGCATATTAAATTTGGGTTGCCAAACGTAGAGTTGATAAACTCCCAATAACAGCAATACACTACCTATTTGTATAAATGATGGAGCCAATACAAACCCCATTATCAAAAGGATTGCTCCGGTAAATACTACTGCAATACGATAGACTTCTTCGGCTATCTTCAATCCCAGCCATATAGTACCCAAAGCAAGAATCAATAGCATCAGATAAATTGCAAGCATTTTTATTTTTATCTCCTAAACAGTATTTACTCATAAAATTATCTATCGCTCTAATAAGATAACAACTATTTTGGTGTTATATGACAGTTGTTTTACAATTCTAAATATCAATCTCTAAAATATTGAAAAAAGTTATGGAATATAATTATTTCAGTAATATCAACCTCACCAAAAACATAAATCCCGAATACTATCGATAATGGCATATAGCTATCAGCATTAGTACAAGTTTCATTTTGATGATTTGGATATTTTTTTTCTAGAATAATAAACTAAAATTACAAATACTTTGTTCAACATCTTCACTAACAAGTCAAAATAGAAGTCTTGAACTCATTTAAAATCATAAATATCGTACCAATGCTGTTAAAAACTTGCTCTAACCCAAAAAAGGGAATGATATTTTTTCAAAAATGCTGATGATTTTTCTTTATTTATAATATTAATAGTACTCAAAACTAGCTTTGAACGCATACTCCCAAAGTAGTATTTACAAATGCTGTTGGCGATAGCCGAAGGCGGCTCCTGAAGGAGCATCGCAAACACACTTATGCTTTAAACTCCATAGCCTTTGTATTTCGCTCCAGAAGTCGGGTTTTTAGAATAATTACCTGTAATACACTTACAACTCTGTAAAAACCCGACTTCTTGAGCATCGAACTGAAGTTAAAATAGATAATCCCCCAAACCTTATATACTCCAAAGGCTCAGGGGAAGTTCAAATGTTGCAGCAAAAAGTGAATTACTATTTAACTTAACACCTTATAGCTTAAGCTTGAGCTAAGAAAAGGTTAATTTTTGTTTAAAACATCAGAATATCTACGCAGCAAAGATAATTTTTTCTTTACTATCGCTCAATACAGCGTAATATTAAATTATTTTGAATTGCTCTTAAAGGCAGCAATTAGATTCGACGGATTTGATGTTGAATCCGTGTTTATTGAGATATTACACTTTAATTCCTAAATTTCGATTAGGGTCAACACCCCCTACTTGTGAATATAATTCGTAATTTCTCCCTTCGGGAGACGCTTACGCGAACGTAATTCGTAATTCTAGGGACAGGAAATTCCCCCACAGCAGTGTCGTAGGTTTGAAGGATAAATTATTCAGTGAAAAGCTTCTTGGGATAAATGGGAATGCTTTTTCGAGTTTCTTTTTTAGATGTTGGGTAATTATCCAAGCGGGGGCGAAATTCGACAACATTGCTTTTAATCGTAATATCGTAGTTGCCAAAAAAGTCGTGTCCTAAAAGTCCATTTTCCAATTCCGAACCGGCGATCGCCACAGGAACTTTCTTAATTTTGACACCACCGGCTTCAATAGAATCAACGTAGCCAATGGGGAATTCTACAGATTGAGCGCTTGCAGTATTAGCTTTAGCTTTACCAATGGTAGAAACACCGAGCGAGCTAGCCATCTGCTGAGTAATCACCGTACCGCTAGCACCTGTATCAACAATCATCTCAAATTGCTGTTGTCCATTAAAAGTGACATCAATAATTGGTGTACCACCAACACGTCGCTTGATTGGGGAGCTAAATACCATAGCTTG
>JBHJOU010000228.1:0-16040 GCA_050329355.1 Rivularia sp. (in: cyanobacteria) | reverse complement strand
TCACTTGAGTGGAATACAAATTTTACCTCACCCCGCCCTCCGGGCACCCCTCTCCTTATCAAGGAGAGGGGAAGGGGGTGAGGTTTTAGTGTATTGGACTCAACTGAAATTTGCTATAGAAGCAGACGGTAACTCGATAATAAATTCGGTTGCTTTTCCTAAAATTGATTCACACCTGATTTTACCACCATGTTTTTCGGTGATAATTTGATGGCTGATTGATAATCCTAAACCAGTTCCTTTACCTATAGATTTAGTTGTAAACAAATTATCAAATATTTTGGCGATATTTTCTGTTGTAATACCAATTCCGTTATCACTAATTCGGATTATGATCCATTTAGAATCTTCACTAAGGTGAGTTTTAATCGTGATGCAATTGGGATTAACTTGAATTTGCGAAAAACTCCGATTTTGATTAGTTTCTTCTAAAGCATCAATAGCATTAGATAAGAGATTCATCAATACTTGACTGATTTTTCCCGGATAGCCGACAAATAATGGTAAATTTCCATAATTTTGACATACTTCAATGGCGGGACGATATTTATTTGCTTTGAGTCGATGTTTGAGAATTAATAAAGTATTGTCTATAGATTGATGTATATCAAAAGCTATTTTATTTGTAGTATCTCCTCGTGCAAAATTTGTGAGAGAATCGCTAATATCGCGAATTCTTTCTGTTCCATGCTGCATAGAAAGCAGTAGCTTGGGTAAATCTTCCATCAAATAATCTAAGTCGATTTCTTCCATTTTATCTGCAATTTTGTTTCCCGGATAAGGAAACTGTTCTTGATATAACTTGAAAACTTCAAAAATGTCTTTTATATATTCTGTGGCATATATGAGGTTAGTGGAAATATGTCCTAAAGGATTATTGATTTCATGGGCGACTTCGGCAATTAATTGTCCTAGGGATGACATTTTTTCATTTTGAATTAATTGCTCTTGAACCTGTTGCAATTTTTGTTGATTATCTTTAATGTGTTGGACAAATTCTAAAGATTTTTTAACTATTTTTTCTAATTCTTGAAGATTGATGGGTTTGATTAATAAATCAAAAGCCCCTGCATTCATCGCTTTTCGCATATTTTCCATGCCGCCACCAGAGATAACAATTGTTTTGAAATCTGGTTTTAATTCTTTAATTTTTGTCAGTAATGTTAAGCCATCCATCCCTGGCATATTAATATCAGTAATCACTAAATCTAAATCAGGATAAGAAGATATAATTTTTAATGCTTCTATACCATTTGATGCAAAATATATTTGATATTCTGCCTGACGAATTTGCTTGCGAAATTTCTGACAAATTAATTCCTGAAGGTCAGGTTCATCATCAACAAATAATAATTTATATGCCATACATATGTATTTTGTACTGTATTTTATTTGAGGTTTTCAAAATCAATTAACAAAGCTGAGAACTTTATTTTTTAAACTACTAAATTCTATCGGCTTATTAATATAATCATCTGCACCATAAGAGAGAGCAGTTTGATGATTCTTATCATCTTCATAGGCAGTAATCATAAATACTTTTAGATGAGGATATTCACTTTTGATAATTTTTAAAAGTTCCAACCCATTCATTCCTGGCATATTAATATCTGAGAGAATTAGCACTAGAGAAGCCATATCCTCACCATGAAGATAGTTGAGAGCTTCCTCTCCAGACAGAGCAAAATTAAATTTTATTTGTTTCGCTTTAATTTCCTTTCTAAATTGCTGTTTAAATAAGTCTTGAACATCAACTTCATCATCTACAACTAAAACTAAAATCATAATTATTTCTTCCTAGGATTGTGATAGATTATTTTTGTTTGGCAAAGTCATGATAAATTCAGCGTAATCTCCCGGTTGAGATTCCACTTCTAATGTGCCTTGATGCTGTTGGGTGATAATATCATAAGTGAGAGATAATCCCAAACCTGTACCTTCTCCAGTTGGCTTAGTAGTAAAGAAATGTTCAAAAATGCGATCGCGCACTTCTGGTGTCATTCCTAAACCATTATCCCGAATCCGAATTTCGATTTTTTCACCTAAGTTTTTAGTGATAATTTTAATCGCTGGAGCAAATTCTGTATCCAGTTGTTGCTGTTTTTGTTGTACTGCATAACAAGCATTGCTAATAATATTTAAAAAAGCCCTACTAATATCTTGGGGTACAATTGTAATTTCATCAATATTTTGATCATAATTATTATCAAATATCACATTAAATGAAGTGTCTTTAGCACGCATTCCATGATATGCAAGATTAACTGCTTCGTCCAGTAATTCATTTAAATTCTGATTTTCCCAGTTCTGTTGTTCGCTACTGCGTGCATGAAGCAGCATATTAGCAACAATCTTTTCTGCACGTTTACCGTGATGCTCAATCTTACTAACATTTGTTTGTAAAATGTCGATGGTATCCGTAATTGATTCAGCTACTTCTGAGTCTAATTTTTCTATTTGCTCGTTAATTTCCAATAATAACTCTTCAGTTAATTCAACAGAAAGTTGAGCAAAATTATTCACAAAATTGAGAGGATTTCGGATTTCATGAGCAATTCCTGCTGTCAAAGAACCCAAAGAAGCAAGTTTTTCTTGAGCTATCATTTGTTTTTGGGTTGTTTTGAGCTTTTCGTTAGTTTGTTGCAGTTCTTCTGCTCTTTGTTCTTTTTCTAGTAAAAGTTCTTTGACACGCTTAATCATTTGGTTAAAGGAATTTGCAAGAGTACCAATTTCATCTTGAGTAGTTACCGGAGCTAACAATTCAAAGTTATTTTTCTCAGTCACATTTTGAGCGACATTTGTTACTGCTTTTAGAGGACGAGAAATGGCTCTACTGGTTAATATTGCTAACAAAATAGCAACTATAAAGGAAAAAATAGCACTTGCTAAAAATATTTGTAAACGCAACTTTTGAGCTACAGCAAACTCAGTTTCTGCTTTTTCATATTCTTCGTACATTTCTTGAGATAAAGTCAGAGAATCTCTAGCAAACTCTTCGATTTCTCTAGATAATGCTGTGTTATTAAATGTATCAAGTTCCGCTTTAATGCTATTGATATTGCTAGCTTTAATATCCTGAAGTTTTAAGTCTTTAATCAGTCGCTCAACTTGCTGTAAATAAAGTTCTGGAAATTGCTCGTAAGTTTGAAAAAACTCCCGACTCGAAGCCTTTTGACTAATAACGTTTTCTTCTTCTTCTTCTTCTTCTTCTTCTTCCTTAGTAGAGTTAAAGCTAGATTTAAATTTCAACCAAATATACTTAAATTCTGTTTTATGTTGCGATAAATAGACATATTGCTGTTGTACAAGTTTTGGCTGATTCAATATAATTGGCATTTCCAATAACTCAAGGCGTATTAAAAGAGCTTTATTCTGTAAATTATTAACTAGTGTGTATGCATTTAAATACCTTTCTTCTCTTTCCAAAGCTTCTTTATGGTGGCTATCTCCAATTAAAAATCCGATAGTAGTCCCCAAAACTGCAACAACTACTGCTAATCCATAGCCTAAGCCAATTTTCTGCCCTACTTGCAAAAAACCGAGCCATTGCTTTACATCCTGTGATTGTGATTGCTCGAATTTATCAGTTGATGATACTTTCATACTTGTATGGCTTTGATAATTTTCATATATCGATGGTTTGTGATTATTCAAAATATCAACAAACAAAAATCCTACAGCTATAGTTCCCTAAACACTGCATAGACTATCATCTATCTATGAAAATTTGATAAATTACTGGAAAAAAACCAAAATCAGTTAATAGGTTGGGTTGAGAAACGTTTACGTAGTTTGTCTACTGTTGTCATTAATTTTGCAGGGTTGTAAAGACGCATGAACCTGCAAGAATAAATCAAAAGGACTACTAGTAACTTGTATTTAGTTATAATGCCAAAAAACAATAACCAACGGTGAAACAAGAAGTTCTTCGTAATAACTTAAAACAAATCAGAACCCGCTTGGGCATGAATCAACAGGATTTAGCTAACTTGGCTGGTGTTACCCGTCAAACTATTAGTGGTGTAGAATCAGGACAATATGCTCCTTCCACCACAATTTCCCTACGTTTAGCAAAAGCTCTCGGTTGCCAAGTAGAAGACTTGTTTTGGCTAGAGGAAGATTTACCAGAAATTGCCGCTGTACCTGCGGAAAATTTACCAGTGGGGCAGAACTTACGAGTAATTTTGGCACGTGTAGGAGGACAATGGGTGGCGCATCCCCTAATTGGTAAAGATGCCTTTCGTACTGAGATGATTCCTGCTGATGGTGCAGGTAATTACCTTCATTTTATGGATACTGTTCTTGTCAAACTTTTAGATGACCCCAAAAAGTTGTATCACACTGTGGTTATGGCTGGTTGTTCCCCGGCACTATCTTTATGGGCAAGAGCTGCGGAACGTTGGCATCCAGAATTACGGGTACACCTAACTTTTGCTAACACTATGACGGCTCTACAACGCTTGTGCCGAGGTGAAGTTCACATCGCTGGGATGCACCTGTATTGCTCAAAAACGGGGGAGCA
Organism: Rivularia sp. (in: cyanobacteria); assembly: GCA_050329355.1. Lineage (GTDB taxonomy): Bacteria > Cyanobacteriota > Cyanobacteriia > Cyanobacteriales > Nostocaceae > Rivularia. The sequence continues at coordinate 11,518 of JBHJOU010000228.1, read as the reverse complement.
TAATACGCCTTTTGTGCATCGTGTATTAAAAGATAAAGCAGCAGTTCTGATTAATCTTGGTGTTTGGGAAGAAGGACTTTTAGTACAGCAGGGAAATCCCAAGCAATTAAAAACCGTTGCTGATTTAGCACAACCAGGAGTGACTATAGTTAATCGTGAAGAAGGTTCTGGTAGTCGGGAGTTATTAGAAAGGAAACTTCAACAAGAAAAAGTCACCTTTGCAGCAGTACAGGGATTTGATAATATAGTCAATGGTCATCAAGAGGTTGCTTTGGCTGTAGCGACTGGAAAAGCAGATGCTGGAGTAAGTTCAGCATCAATTGCTACTGCCTTTGGATTGGAATTTATTCCCTTACATCAGTCACGATACGACTTGTTAATTCTCAAGGAATATTTGGAAGAAGCACCTGTTCAACAATTACTGGGTACTTTGAGTCATCGACAGGTAATTTCACAATTGCAAGCACTAGGCGGTTATGATACCAGTTTGACTGGTGAGGTGGTGGCAACTGTGGAGGTTGTTAATAAGAGTAAGCACAATTAGCATCTCCGCTTATCTTTTCCGCTTAGGACATTAATTCGACGAATAGCCTCATAAGTCGGGTTTTTATGATGATTGTCTGTTACAACCCAGATTTATCTTAAAAACCCGACGAATTACCCCACGAATAAGTAGTCAAGCAAAAATATTTATATAATTAACCTGAATTCGACGAATAGCAACGGATTTGATATCACTCCCTATAAACCAAAACCGGAACTCTCTTAAAACCCGGAGTACCACAACGCTCTTCAATTTCGGCTCGAAAAATCACGTTCACTTCTGGATAAAACATCACTCCCGCGCCCTCACGTACTGCTCCATAAATAATTTCGACGTTTTCTAATTTACCAACATTTCCCCGTACTGTAACTCGCTGATGTTGTTTAAAACCTGCTTTTTCAACGTCATGTTTATTCATCAAAATACAATTGCGATGGGGTATTCCCCGATATTTATCTTCAGTTTGATAAACCACTGTATTATGTTGAGCGTAACTGCGTCCGGTCATTAATGCAACTACTATTCCTTGAGTACCATCAGCAACCTCAAAGTCTTTAATGTCGGGAAGTTTTAACTGTGGTAATGGTGTCACAAACATTTTGGCTTTACCGGAGGGTGTGGGAAATTGAGGAGTTTCAACAATTCGCCCATTAATAGTAAATTCTTCTTGAGTTTCGTCAATCGCGGCTATTTTCTCGTATCCAGGAATTGTTTGAGCTATCAATTGTCTAACGTATTTGGTATCTTGTAATTTACGCCAATTCACGGGATATTCGCCATGTATGCGATAGGCTAATTCAGTTAAAAAATCTACTTCTGCAATCAAGTCGGCTGTTTTGAGATGAGTTTCTCCTTCGTCATTGAGACGGACAAAATTGTTACCCGACTCTACAGTAGTTTTATGGGGATTTTCAAAGCGGTTAAATACGGGAATAATAATCGTGTTTTGATTTGCTAATCCGTGGAAATGACCGAGATTTGGTTTTGTTGCTAAATAAATAATCGTTTCAATTTTACTCAAAGCCCGTTTTACCTTCTGAGAATCCGGATTAGCTGCATATAAATTACCACCAACACAAATCAGCGTATCCACCTTTCCAGCATCCGCAGCTTCAATTAAAGCGTGAGTATCGTATCCTTTGACTTTAGAGAGCGATCGCCCTAACAATTTTTCTAATGCTTGTTGAATTTCCTGTTTTAACTGTACCGTTACCCCCATTGAACCAAAACCTTGGACGTTGGAATGTCCCCTTACTGGCATGACTCCGGTTCCAACTCTTGCAATGTTACCAGTCATTAAAGCGGTGTTAACGATACTATAAACATTATCAACACCATTTTGATGTTGGGTGATACCCATAGCCCAAGCAAATACGACTTTTTGCGAGTTTGTAATTAACTTTGCAGCAGTTTCAATTTCTGTTTGAGATACACCGCAAGTTGTAGTAATTGTTTCCCAAGATGTATTTTCAATCTGAGTAATTACCCCTTGCCAATTTTCCGTATATGCTTGTAAAAATTCCTGCTGAATCTTACCAGTTTCTAACAAAGCTTTTTGAATTCCCATAAATAAAGCTACATCACTACCGGGAATTGGTTGTAAGTAAACCGAAGCAATATCAGAACCTGTAAACAGCGACTTAACGGGAAAAGCAGGGGAAGCAAACTTTACTAAACCGATTTCCATCATCGGATTAATTACAATTACCTTACCACCACGCTCCCTTAATTTAATCAATTCATTCATCAATCGGGGATGATTATAAGCAGCATTAGAACCAGCTAAAACAATGCAATCAGATTGTTTCAAACTTTCCAAACTAACAACAGAAGTACCAGTACCAATAGTTTGTTTTAAGCCAAAAGTTGAAGGTGCGTGACACAAATCAGAACAATCAGCTAAATTATTAGAACCGAGAGTTCTCATCATTAATTGTAGTAAAAATGCAGCTTCATTAGAAGAACGTCCCGAACTATAAGAAGCGACTTTTTCAGGGGTTTTAGTAAAAGCTTTCTGGGCAATTTGATAAATTTCATTCCAACTAATATGTTCGTAATGCGACTTTTCCGAACGTAAAATTACAGGGAAACTCCATCTACCAAGTCTATCAGCTTCTCGTGAACTGAGTTGTTGAAGTTGATTAATACTGTGTTGTTCAAAAAATTGCTTGGGAATTGCGGGTTTAATTTCCGCTGAAATTGACTCAACACTCTTCATACAGCGCTGTAATTTTTCCCCCTTTTCATTGCTAAAACCACCTTTTTGTCCACCAGTTCCCCAAGCACAAGATAAACAAGCGCTTTTATGCAGTAAAGTTTGCCACAGTTTAGCTCCTTCTGGTGACAAAGTATGTTCAGCCCAATATCCGATTACAGATAAACCTCCACCCATTTCCGGTGTATCTTCGTTTCTATAATCAAATGGGGGAGTAGGTTGGGGATGAGAATTATTTTGAGTCATATGTATAATTTAACAGCTTAAGATTTATTAGTATTATTAATATTGAGTGGATGCAAAACTCTAACGCTAATTTAATTTTATCGATAGATTAAAAATTGGAAATATTTATGTTTTAGTAAGCTAAAAAGCGTTTAATTTGTATATTTAAATTTTCTTCAAGACTGTAGGGTGTGTGACGCTAGGAGAGAATTTGAACCTAGTAATAAGACTTGTAGCGTCACGCACGACAGACTAATTGTAACAATAATCACGCGATAAAAATCGTAAGTCCTGCTGTTAACATTACGATATAACTAAATTAGGAAAATAACCATGGTCGCAATTCCCAATTTTCAATATATGACACCCCAGGAATATCTAGACTGGGAAGAACAACAATCCCTTAAATACGAATACATCAACGGTGAAGTTTTCGCCATGACTGGGGGAACCGTTAATCATGGAACTATTGGCGCTAATTGTTTCTATCAACTTAAAAGTCATCTTCGAGGGGGTTCGTGTCGTCCGTTTATCTTCGATGTAAAACTAGGTGTATCAGAAAATGGTCCTTTTCACTATCCTGATGTCATGGTAAGTTGTGATGAAAGAGATAAAAATGCTCGTAAGGTAATTTATCATCCTTGTTTAATTGTTGAAGTTCTTTCTCCTAGTACGGAAGGAATAGATAGGGGTAAAAAATTTCAAAATTACCGTGAAATTTCAACTTTGAAAGAATATGTTTTGATTAATGCCGAACAAATGATAGTGGAAAGTTTCCGACTCAATGATAAAGCTTTGTGGGAACTTCATACTTATAATCAAGGTGATGAAATTGATTTAATTAGCGTTGATTTTAAATTTCCGATTGATTTACTTTACGAAGATGTAATATTAGAAAATTTAGAGCAATAATAATCATTAATAATCATCAACACCACAGATTGAAAAGGATTACACTGATTTCACGGATTTAATTATCAATTACCAATTACCAATTCCCAATTCCCAATTCCCCATTCCCAATACTCCATTTCCTAGTACAATAACCACGACGCGATCGCAATTTATCAGAAATTATCATGGTACAGACTCAAATTGGGGTGATTGGTGGCAGTGGTTTATACAAAATGGATGCCCTCAAAGATATTGAAGAAATTGAGATAGATACACCTTTTGGTAAACCTTCCGATGCTTTGATAGTTGGAAAGTTAGAAGATACTAAAGTTGTGTTTTTACCCAGACATAACCGTAATCATACGTTATTACCTTCAGAATTGCCGTTTCGCGCTAATATCTACGCCATGAAGCAGTTGGGTGTAGAGTATATTATCTCAGCTTCAGCGGTGGGTTCGTTAAAGAAAAAAGTTAAACCGTTGGATATGGTATTACCAGATCAATTCATTGATCGCACAAAAAATCGAATTGCGACATTTTTTGGTGAAGGAATTGTGGCACATATCACATTTGGTGATCCAATTTGCCATAATTTAGCTGGAGTTTTAGCGGATGCCATTGATTCACTCAATCTTCCTGATGTTACTTTACATCGTGGTGGTACTTATGTGTGTATGGAAGGTCCGGCTTTTTCCACAAAAGCGGAATCGCACCTCTACCGGAGTTGGGATGCAACAGTGATTGGGATGACGAATTTAACCGAAGCAAAGTTAGCACGGGAAGCGGAAATTGCTTATGTAACTTTAGCTTTAGCGACGGATTACGATTGCTGGCATCCCGACCATGATAGTGTAACGGTAGAGATGGTAGTTGCTAATTTACAGAAAAATGCCGTCAACGCCCAAAAAGTAATTCAAGAAACGGTGCGACGTTTGAATCAAAATCCCCCAGAAAGCGATGCACATTCGGCTTTAAAATATGCAATTTTGACACCTTTGGATAAAGTACCAGCAAAAACCAAGGAAAAATTAGGATTATTATTGCAAAAATATTTGTAAAAATGTGAAAATTGTCAACAATAATGTAGAGACGTAGCACTGCTACGTCTAAACACTGCTACGTCTCATCTATTATGCCTAACTATTACACAATTAAACTACCCGAAATACAAAGTTAAAACTTGTCCAATGATTAACATCCCACACCCAAGAATCAGCAGGGAAATTTTGTGTTTCGGTTTGCTTAGCACTGGCTTGATTCAAATCTTGTAAAACAGAAGAAGCTACTTCTAAAGGATTTAATAAAGGTGAAATACGTTGACTATCTCCTGTAGAATGCTTACCTTCTTGGAGTGCTTTTAAGGTTCGGATAAATGGCGAAGTACTAATAATAATTTGAGTTTCGCACCAAAAACTAGGTCCGGAAATCACCCATTCAAAACCAATATTACTGTTTGGTACTATTAAGCTTTCTCCTGGAGAAATAAGCACTTGTTGAAGTTCGGGTTTGCTATTTGTTTCTATTATTCCCTCCTTATCTTTATACCAAGGATAAAGAGCAATTGGATTTTTACTATTATTTAATCCTACCAATATTAGATATAGGGTTCTATCTCCAGTGTTTTCTACTCGGTAGCGGATTTTACTACCAGTCGAAATTGTCGGAATTCCTGGGGAAGATAGATCATTTGTTTTCTTGCTCAATTCCATACCCAATGCTCGTCTTGTTTGACGTTGCATTAAAATAGTTGGTGTTTTCTTATTGTTATCAACTATTTCTAAACTTGCTTTAACGCTCAAACCCGAAGAACCTTTGTTTTGAGTTAGCTTCCACAATTTAGCAGCTAAAAGGGTTTTGAGTTTGGGTGCTAAGCGATAAACTGCAACTTTTAATGCTTCTCCTTCTTCTCCAAGAGTGTCAGGAATTAATTCACCTCCCAAAGTGAATAAACCATAGCGACTTGAAGACATTCCCATTAAACTATTTGCTTCTACTTGGGGAACTTCTGTTTTTGGCAGTTTTGCAAATAAATAATCGGCTGGTTGTTCCCCCGCAATTACCGTCAAAACGCTCTCTATCGAAGCAAAAGCACTTGTAGCATCAACTCGCTCAATTCTTTCTAAACTAACGTCATCAAGGGCAATTTTTAAATTAATATCCTTGGGTAAAACTCGCACTGTCTCCCGCACAAGTTGTCCGATTTGGGGAGTTATTTGGTTATCATTTACCTGTTTGAGTGTGGCTTTTGCTTTCAATCCGTTGCGACTACGCAATACTAAAGCTGTAGTTGCAGGGGATGCTGGATCATAAAAACTAAATCGCGAATTAACTCCGTAATATTCCAGTAATTGCGGTGGTATTCCTCCCAACCACAATTGAACAGTTTTACCGTCACCTTCTACAGCCGTGATAGCACCTTCTCCTCCCAAAACACTATCTGAAAGGAAATTCTCTGTAGTTAAAACTTTGGTTTGATTTTTATTCCCCAGTAAAACTGGTTCTTGGAAGCTACCCAAAGACAGCATAGAACTTCCAACACGAGATAAACTTGTTTGAATCGTTTTTGCGGAAGTTGTTTCCCAAAGATACTGAGTTAAAGCGTAGGTAAACAACCCAGCACTAAAGTCAGAAAATACAATTTCCTTGGCTAAATCTTTCGAGTTGAAGTTAGATGCAAGCAAAACACTCAGTTTATCAGCAGCAATTTTCTTCGTGAGTTGCTTCTGAAATTCGATTTCCTCAGCTAAAAACTGTGCTTCTAAAGATGTGTTCCAAGAACGAATTTTACACCCAATCGGTTGCGAAATCGTTGATTGATTGTAGTTGTAATAACTGGTGTCCAAAATTGCTGTAACACGCTCGCTAGCTAATGACTGCATCATCAGCAATAACGTGTCTTCTAATAAATAATTAGCAAAATTAGCAATTTTTTCGTCTTCTTTAATCACTGGATTGCCATCGACGGGAATCAAAGCATTTTCGATGCCACCGAGCAAACTTTTAATTTTAATCCGACTACCGTAACCGCTAAAGTGAAAGACAACCACATCACCAGGTTTGGCTTGCTTGACAAGATGCTCCAGAAATGCATTTTCAATACCTTCTCTAGTTGCTTGTTTGTTTGTCAAAGAAAGAATATCTGACGGTTGGAAGCCAAAGCGATAAATCAAAAGTTCCCTTTGCAATTCCACATCCGTCAAACAACCTTTAAGTGTGGGGATTTGCGGATATTGATTAATGCCCACCAATAATGCTAATTTGCGTGGTGTCGAGTCGGCTAATGCCTGTTGGAGGCGACCAACTTTTGTCCACCACTGCATTTCGCTAATTCCCAATACCGCCAAAATCGAGCCAATTCGTTGTAAAAAGATTCGCCGCTTCATAAGTCTACCCCTCAACCCTCAACTCCTCAGCTATCAGATTAAAGGGCTGAATTGGATTATGTAAAGCTATAGCTTATACGGTTTTTGAAGCAAAATAACCATTAACTCTAAACAAGGAGTTGTAAACAATGTATTTATTGCAAATTGCACTAAGCCTCAATAAGGACTCGCATTGCACGTACTAACTCCGCTGCAACCTCTGGGCGAGAAAATTCTGGGGGTGGTGATTCTCCCCGACGTAACATTTCTCGTACTTTAGTTCCGGAAAGGTGAATTCGTTCTTCGCGCTTGCTGGGGCTAGTTTTTGAAGTTGCCATTTGCTTGGTGCGGGTGCAGTAAAAAGCGTGTTCAAACTTCATCGGGATAATTCCTAATTCTCCCGGTTCAAACTCATCAAAGATGTGCTGTGCGTCGTAAGTACCGTAGTAGTCACCTACCCCAGCATGATCTCGTCCGACAATAAAGTGAGTACAGCCGTAGTTCTTACGAACCAAAGCATGAAAAATCGCTTCACGAGGACCAGCATAACGCATTGCAGCTGGATTAATCGCTAATATTACCCTATCATCTGGATAATAATTTTCCAATAAAATTTCGTAACAATGCATTCGCACATCAGCGGGGATATCATCTGACTTGGTTGCTCCCACCAAAGGATGCAAAAATAAACCATCTACAGTTTCTAAAGCGCATTTCTGAATATATTCGTGAGCGCGGTGGATGGGGTTGCGAGTTTGAAAGCCCACAATAGTTTTCCAACCTTTCTCCCTAAACATTTGTCGAGATGCAGCTGGATCAATTTGATATTTAGGGAATTGTGGATGGGAACTACGCTCTAACAACCATATATCACCGGCAATATTTACGCCACCTTGGTTGTAAACTACCTGTACACCGGGATGCTTATCTTCGTCGGTGCGATAAACATTAATTGCTTCTAGTCTTTTATCGTAATCATATTTTTCCGCTAATTGTAATACCCCAATAAATTCACCTTTGGAGTTATCTAAACGGATTAAATCCCCAACTTTGAGAGAACTAGCAATTTCCTCGTTAACTGAAAGCGTAATTGGAATCGACCAAGCAATTCCATTTGCTAATCGCATTTGAGAAACTACACAATTATAGTCCGACTGATTCATAAAACCAGTCAACGGACTAAAACCCCCAATCGCAATCATTTCTAAATCAGAAACAGCCCGCTCGTCAAGTTCTACCCGCACTAAGGTGTCAGCCTTGGAAAGAAATTCTTGTTTTTGTTCAGGTGAAGCGATGCGATTTACCAATTTTCCGCCGTGTGCGGCAATGGCATCGAGATGATTACTCAATGTATCTCCTTACTTATAACTGCAACTTTTTTTGCTATGTATAACTTACCAAGAAATGGTTATATCTACGCGCATTTCCGAAAATATCAGAGGCTACAAAAAAAAAGTTGACAGTTGACAGTGAACAGTTATCTATATTTGCTACCATACACCAAGTTCGGGGACTCTCAAATGATAACTGTTAGTTCTCCCTTCGATAACGCATTTTCTTTCTGACTTGTTCTGGAGATAATCCAAGTTCAGCGCCGATTGTTGCTTCTAGATGTGGTATATGTGTTGTTGCTAAAATAATCTCAGATTGTTTGTATACTTTACTTAGTCTCATGATTTTTACTGAGGAAATGCCTTTTTTGGGATAAATTTCTACTTTGATAAATGCTATTTTCTTGTCGTAATCTGGCTGGGTGGTTTGTAATTCAATCATGTTTTTTGATGGACTTGTTAAACTGTGCTGAGTTAACCATCCGCCAACAACCCAAAAACTGATTCCTAATATTGGTAAAGGTAGCCAAAATTCTATTCCTAAAGATTTAAGGAATTTTAACCATTGAGGAGAAAGATTTCTGGAAGTCATCGGATTTTGGATTTTAGATTTTAGATTTTGGATTGTAATTAACCGGAATGCACTAGTACTCGACTACATTAAATTAATTATGATGCGTTAAATATTTTTCGTAGTGGGAGCGAGACGCTCCCAGATCACAATAACCAAACCAAATAAGATACTCCCTGGTTACAACAACCAAATAAGATACTCCCTGATGACGACAAGTAACAGTAAAAGTGCGACTTATGGTAATTCTCCTTGTAGAAGACGATGCGAGACAGTTGGAGCCATTACACGCGGCTTTATCAGCAGCAGGACATATTGTTGATGCGGTGGAAGATGGTGATACGGCACAGTGGCTAATTACTCAAAAAGAGTATGATTTGTTAATTCTAGACTGGATGTTACCTAAAGCTAGTGGTGTTACATTATGTCATCAGTATAGACAAGCGGGAAAAACCGCTCCAGTATTGATGCTGACTGCAAAAGATACTACTAGTGATAAAGTAACCGGATTAGATGCTGGTGCCGATGATTACTTAGTAAAACCCGTTGATGTCATGGAATTATTGGCAAGAGTGCGAGCATTAGGAAGGCGATCGCCACTTTGGCAAGGTGATATTCTCAAGGTGGGGGATTTAGAATTGCATCTAAATACTTTGACGTTGATGCGAGAGGAAACAACAGCTAAACTATCAACTCGCGAGTTTCAATTAATGGAATATTTAATGCGTCATCCCAATCAAGTTTTATCCCGCGAACAAATCGAAGATACCCTTTGGGAATGGGGAACTCAACCAGAAAGTAATGCTGTAACAACATTGGTAAGAAGAGTCAGACAGCGTTTAGAATCAGTAGGTGCAAAGGATTGTTTGGAAACAATTTACGGTATGGGTTATCGATTGAATGCACCGAAGTGAGCGGATAGCTTTTTGAAGTTAAACATTTAAGTCAATTTAGGTCAAATAATTATGTACATCCAGCTAAAACCCGAACATGAGCAATTTATTCAAGCACAGATTGCTAGTGGCAAATATCAAAACCCTGAAGAAATAATTGATATAGCATTTCGGTTATTGAAAAAGTTAAATATAGAGGAAGAAATTTCCGCAACAATTGAAGTGAATCGTCAATCTTTTTTAGAATTAGCAAATAAAGCCTATGAAGCTTTGCGAAATAATCCCGAAGCTTGGGAAGAAGAATTGGAAGAAAGGCAACTATGGGAAAAAACTTTAGCTGATGGTTTGGAGGAAGCTTGACTAAAATATTGCGAGGGGAAGTTTGGTTAATAGATTTAAACCCGGTGCGTGGACACGAACAAGCAGGAAAACGCCCTTGTTTAGTTATATCGGTAAACCTATTTAATCAAGGTTTATCTGGGTTAGCAATTGTATTACCTATCACGTCTAAAAACAAGGGAATTCCCTTTCATGTTGAAATCAATCCACCAGAAGCTGGATTAAAAATACAAAGTTTTATTAAATGTGAAGATGTCCGATCAATTTCTGTCACAAGATTTGAGAAAAAATGGGGTAGTGCTTCTGAAACAACACTTGTAAAGGTTGAAGAAATTTTGCGAATTTTGATGGGCATTTAGAATTAAATAATAAATCATAAATAATAATTAATACCTAATAATTAATAACTGTTAATTACTACCTAATGCTAACTCGTAGTCGTCGCCGTTTAGCTTATTTATTCACCCTGTCAATGGGTGGAATTTTAGTTACTTTCGCTTTTGTAATATATTATTTTTTGGTTAAAGAACGTCTACGTGTTTTTGATCAACAGCTTAAGGATGAAGCTCAAAGTTACGTTTTTGAGTTTCAATATCCTGCTGAACAAGGACAATATCGAGTCGAGTATGGAGGTATTCCCCTGGAATCTTCTTTGGATATGCTTCCCGAAAAACTTTATTATGCTTGCTGGTATGATAATTTGAAAAGACCTTTAAGAATCAACGATGATATTTGTCCACCACAAAAGTTAGTTCAACAAGGTTTTCAAACTATTCTTTTTAAACAGGTTTCACCTACTCATCAACAAATTTGGTTACGACAAATAACGTCACCAATTAAAAATAGCAATAAACAAATTGGCTATATTGTTGTTGCAAAATCCTTACAACCGATAGAAGAAAACTTAGGGCGATCGCGATTTTATTTATCGTTGGGAGTCCCAATTACTCTGGGTTTAGTTGGTATAGTTGGTTGGTTTTTGGGAGGAGTCGCGATGCAACCGACAAAACGCTCTTACGAACAACTACAGCGTTTTACTGCTGATGCTTCACACGAATTACGTGCGCCGGTAGCAGCGATTTTAAGTAATGCTCAAGTTGGTTTACTTGCACCAGAAGATAATACCGAACTACCTCGTAAACGT
>JBHJOU010000333.1:0-3650 GCA_050329355.1 Rivularia sp. (in: cyanobacteria) | reverse complement strand
GACGTAATTACCAAAATTCAGTCGGTAAAAGAGGAAATTGACCGAGTTAATCTGGAAATTCAACAAGCAGAGCGGGATTACGACTTGAATCGGGCTGCGGAGTTGAAATACGGCAAGTTAACCGATTTACATCGTCAATTAGAAGCCGCTGAAACCGAACTTTCTCAAGCGCAACATAGCGGTAAATCTTTGTTACGGGAAGAAGTCACTGAAGCTGATATTGCCGAAGTTATTTCTAAATGGACGGGTATCCCCATCAGTAAGTTGGTAGAATCCGAAAAAGAGAAATTATTAAATCTTGAAGATGAACTACATAACCGTGTCATCGGACAATATGAAGCAGTAACTGCGATCGCGGATGCTATTCAGCGTTCTCGTGCTGGACTTGCTGATCCTAATCGTCCCATAGCTTCGTTTATTTTCCTCGGTCCGACGGGTGTTGGTAAAACCGAATTGGGCAAAGCTTTAGCTGCTTATATGTTCGACACTGAAGAAGCGATGGTACGGATTGATATGTCGGAATACATGGAAAAACACGCCGTTTCTCGCTTGCTGGGTGCGCCTCCAGGGTATGTTGGTTATGAAGAAGGTGGACAACTAACCGAAGCTATTCGTCGTCGTCCCTATGCGGTAATTCTCTTCGATGAAATAGAGAAAGCCCACCCGGATGTATTTAACATCATGCTGCAAATCCTTGATGATGGTAGAGTTACCGATTCTCAAGGACGAACGGTGGATTTCAAAAATACGATTATTATTATGACCAGTAATATTGGTTCGCAATTTATCCTTGATGTTGCTGGGGATAATTCTCGCTATGAAGAAATGCGTAGTCGAGTTATGGAAGCGATGCGGAATAGTTTCCGTCCAGAATTTCTCAACCGGATTGATGAAATCATCTTCTTCCATGCTTTGGAAAAATCCGAATTACGCAAAATTGTCTTGTTACAAATAGAAAGATTGCGTCACAGATTAAGCGATCGCAAAATGTCTTTGAAACTTTCCGAAGCTGCTATTGACTTTTTAGCAGAAGTAGGGTATGACCCGGTATTTGGTGCGCGTCCCTTAAAGCGTGCGATTCAGCGTGAATTAGAAACTCAAATTGCCAAGTCAATTTTACGTGGTGAATTCAATGACGGCGATACTATCTTTGTTGATGTAGAAAACGAGCGACTTGTATTTAAGCGGGTTCCCATAGAGTTAGTCACCATGTAAACAGTTATCAGTTATCAGTTAACAGTTATCAGTTAACAGGAATAATTTAGAAGTCGGGTTTTTATTGCGATTATCTATGACTACAAATATTAATCCTAAAAACCCGACTTCTTAGCAAACGAAGGATTTAGAAGTCGGGTTTTTATTACAATTATCTATTAGTACAGATATTAATTCTAAAAACCCGACTTCTCCCTATTCCCTAAAAACCCGATTTCTTCCTATTCCCTATTCCCTATTCCCTATTCCCATAAATATCCGGGAAATTATACTGACAATAAGTATGATAAAAACTATAATTAAAGCTGCTGTCCAAGCTAATTGTTGGTGATTTGGGTAAGGTGATGCAACTGCAAAGTTGTAAATTAGTACTGATAATGTCGCTACAGGATTCCAAACTGTTTTGAAGCCATACTGACTAAATAGAGTTGTAAATAATAATGGAGCGGTTTCTCCGATGGCTCGCGCCCATGCTAAAGTAACTCCAGTGATAATTGCAGGCAGGGCAATCGGTAAAACAATTAGTCTAATGGTTTGAAAGTTATTTGCACTTAACGCGATCGCAGCTTCTCTGAGTTCTTGAGGAACTAATTTTAAACCTTCTTCTGTAGTACGAATAATAATAGGTAATATTAAAATTGCCAAAGCTACTCCACCAGCTACAGCAGAGAAACTCCCAGTATTCCGCACAATTAACCCATAGGCAAAAAGTCCAAAAATAATCGAAGGAACTCCACTCATAATATTAGTGATAAACCGAATTAAGCTAACAAACTTAGTATTTTTACTTAACTCACACGTGTAAATAGCAGTTAGTATACCTAATGGCACACTTAAAACAGTGCTGATACCCACAACCACTAATGTTCCGGTAATTGCATTTCTCAAACCACCACCATTAGCTAAAGGAGGAGGTGGTAATTCTGTAAATGCTGCCATATCTAAGCGACTCATACCATTAGAGATGACACTATAAAGTATGGAAATTAAAAACAGTAATGTGACAAATGTAGCGAGCATGGCAACTGTTGTCATGACTACACTAAAAACTTTTCGCGATAATTTAATAGAACCAGTATCGTAAATATCTTTTGATTGTATTGTTTGATATGAAGAATTATCTGCTAATTCGACTTGAAAATGCTTGTTTATAACTCGTGGAGAAATAAATAATTCTTTGATATGTTTAAAAAAACTACTAATAATATGAAAGCGAAAAATTATAAATTCTGCTAAAGCATTAACAAAAAATGTTAGCACCATCAATACTAAAGCAGCATAAAGCAAAGCAGAAACTTGTAACCCTTTAGATTCACTAAATTCATTAGCAATTAATGAAGCAATAGTTGAACCTGGAGCGAGTAGAGAAACATTAATCCGATTGGCATTTCCAATTAACATTGTAGTTGCCATTGTTTCACCTAATGCTCTTCCCAGTGCTAGTACTCCAGAACTAATTATCCCTGAAAGTCCAGCAGGAATTAAAATATAAATAATCGTTTCCCACCGAGTAGCACCTAATGCGAATGCATCTCGACGCAATTCTGGAGGTAAAGAAACCAGTGTGTTGCGGGAAATAGCAGTGATAATTGGCAAAATCATCATAGCTAACACCACCACTGTTGGTAAGATAGCTCTAGTTGATGGTGCTGTACTAAACAGAGGAATCCAACTAAAGTTATTATGCAAAAAATCCAGTAGAGGTTTAATTCTGGGCATCAATACAAAAATACCCCATAATCCATAAACTACACTGGGGATAGCTGCTAATAATTCCACTAAAAATGTGATGGGAGCCAGAATTTTTCTAGGTAAAAAACTTTCACTCAAAAAAATAGCAATACCTAATCCCAGCGGAATTGCAATTAATAATGCAAGCAAAGAACTAATTAAAGTCCCATAAATTTGAGGTAATATTCCATAGATATTTTTAACAGGATTCCATTCTGTAGTTATCAGAAATTGCCATCCAAATTTTTGCATCGCAGGAAGAGCTATCCAAAAAAGTTCTGCAACAATATACACTGCAATTCCGACAATACCAAAAGCACAAAGCAGCGTCAAAATATAGAAAATTCTGTCATTAGACATTCGATTTTGGATTTTAAATTTTAGATTTTAGAAGTCGGGTTTCGTGAAAGTTACCCGACTTCTTTGTTTTGTTTTAATAAACCCGACTTCTTATGATTCTGCACACATTTTTTCACCTAAACGCTGTTCACAAAAAGATTTTTCTTCAGCGGTTAAATCCTGATGTTCCACATCTCGTCGTAGTAAAATACCATTATGGCCGGCTAAGAAACGAGGTAATTGCTTATTTTCAATTACTTTAAGAGTCCGGATATCGTAAGTAGTATAAGTCGTTAGTTGCGGTGAATCAAACTTAATATCCACAACAGTCAAAGCTTTCCAAGGTGGAATTTTAGCATCAATCA
>JBHJOU010000218.1:0-2735 GCA_050329355.1 Rivularia sp. (in: cyanobacteria) | reverse complement strand
GGGATGGGGAGATGGGGGGATGGGGAGATGGGGAGAAATAAATAACTCAAAACTCAAAACTCCGGTGGTACTAACTCCTAACTCCGGTACAGACGTAGCAATGCTACGTCTCTACAACTCCTAACTCCGGTGGTACTAACTCCTAACTCCTAACTCCTATACTTTACACTTTATGAAAAATCTTTTAATTCAGCGGTACGTAAAGATATTTGCTGGGTGCGATTACCTCTTTGCACTTTTAACTGTAAATTTTCACCGACACCGCTATTTTCAACTATCACCAGTAACTCTTCTCCCGTGGTGATGCGCCTTCCATCAACCGCAACAATTACGTCTCCGATACGGATACCCGCATTAGCTGCTGGAGAATTTGGTATAACTCTTCCCACCAAAACACCTTGTACTTCTGGTACTTGAATTGGAGAATTAGGATTAGCGTTGATGCGTCGCGCTTCTTCAGGTGTTAAATCATCCATTCCTATACCTATAAAAGGATGAGCAACCTTCCCGTTACGTTGCAATTCACTGGTGATTTGTTTGGCTTTGTCGATAGGAATCGCAAAACCGATACCCGTCGCATCGGCACGAATTGCCGTATTTATACCGATAACTTCCCCTCGATCATTTAACAAAGGACCTCCGGAATTTCCCGGATTAATCGCTGCATCGGTTTGAATAAACTCCAAACGCTTGGAAGAAATACCAACCTGAGCGCTGGGGCGTTTCAAAGTACTGACAATTCCCAACGTTACCGTATTGTCGAAACCCAAAGGATTTCCCACAGCGATCGCCCAATCTCCAACTTGAACCTCAGTAGATGAACCCAAGGGCGCAACTGGTAAATCGCTACCAGCGTTAATTTTCACAACTGCTAAATCAGTTACTTCATCGACTCCTTGAACTTTACCTTCAAACTCCCGTCCATCTTTGAGACGAACTGTTACTTTATCTGCCTTATCAACTACGTGAGCATTGGTTAAAACAAACCCACTTTTGTCAATAATGAAACCAGAACCTAAACCGCGTAACTGCTCTGGAGGTAAGTTTCTGGGCAGAGAATCGCCGAAAAATCTCCTAAAAAATGGGTCTTCCATAAAAGGATCGGGAAGACGACGGCTGATGGTGCGCTCGGTATCAATCCGAACAACTGCACTGCCAACTCGATTAACTGCTGCTGTGACAAAACTTCTGTTTGCGATCGCAGCCGCAGCATTAGAAGGTTTTTGAGCTATCGGTGCGGGTTCTGCTTGAGAGGGTAATACCGAAAGAGTATTAACGCTTAGCAAAACCCCGATTAGAATTGCGAATAAATGTGTACTTAGTTGTCTTACCGACTTGGGCAAATTTATAAACTTCATCACCAAGACCGTTTTTTTAGTTTAATTGTTAATTATTGTTGACAATTGTCTTTAAAGTCATTATGAGCAGGTAATTGTCATGTTTCGTAGAACCCTGAAGTTTCGCTATTTTAAGCCATAATCAACTGTAGGACATTAAATAAACTCTACCTTGTGTTTATTAAAGATATTAGCAAAAATTGGGTCAGGGTTTCGTTTTCTGGCAAAGTTAATCCCTTATCTTCATTCTATTGTTGATTTCAAAAACGGCTTGACCTTTGCGTTAGGATGATAAATACTGCCTAAACCCCAATAACAGCCCATGAATGGAACTTCAAATCAAAACGAGCAGATATTGAGTAATAATACAGAGACTAACAAGTCAGAACATAACCACAATCATACACACTCAGCTCATCCCCACGTGCATAGCGAAGAGTCCTTACGAAAAATAGTTAATCGGCTATCACGTATAGAAGGACATATTAGGGGTATAAAAACTATGGTGCAGCAAAATAGCCCTTGTCCCGATGTATTGCTACAAATTGCTGCGGTTAGAGGTGCAGTTGATCGGGTAGCACGGATTGTTTTAGACGAACATTTAACAGAATGCGTTGCCAGAGCCGCAAAAAATGGCAATATTGATGTTGAAATGGAAGAATTAAAAGCGGCTTTAGACAGATTTTTGCCTTAATTTAACCTGATTAATCGGTAATTTGTAATTTTAAGTTAAATTTAGCAAAGCATCAAATATCTATATTTGTAATAGTTTAAACTGTAGGGTGTGTAGTTTAGAGATAATTGGAATGGTTCTATAGGACTGATAGCGTCACGCACCATAAACTAATTGCGATCATAATAGATTATTATTTATTACCTCCAAAACCTCTCAAAGTGTCACACACCCGTTGCAAAAAAAAATATGCCTTTTTGCTAAGTCCTAAATGAATTTAAATCCATCGGAATGATTCGGAAAAATCATAGATTTCATTATTGCTTCAGTGGTAATTCGGAACAACCACTGATTCTTTTTTTGCACGGTTTTATGGGGAATATTCATGAATTTGACGAAGCAATATCTTTATTAAAACATGATTTTTATTGTTTAAATATTGACCTTCCCGGACATGGAAAAACTCAAGTTTTAGGTGATGATAGCTATACAATGGCTCATACTGCTGATGCGTTAATAAATTTATTAGATGACTTAAAAGTTAAGCGATGTTTTTTAGTTGGATATTCAATGGGTGGAAGATTAGCTTTATATTTAACACTACAGTTTCCCGAAAGATTTTATCAAGTTATTCTAGAGTCTGCTTCTCCTGGTTTGTTAACAGAAAAAGAACGATTAGAAAGAATTAAACGAGACGAACAAATAGCTAGAAAATTAGCAAGAAG
>JBHJOU010000224.1:0-2273 GCA_050329355.1 Rivularia sp. (in: cyanobacteria) | reverse complement strand
CAGTACGTTGGGCTAAAAGTTGATTTAAAGCTTGTTGAATTAAAGCTTCTGTCGCGACATCTAAATTTGCCGTTGCTTCATCTAATACTAGAATTTGTGGGTTACGAATAGCAGCTCTTGCGAAAGCTAAAAGTTGTTTCTCACCGCTAGAAATATTTGTACCTCTTTCTCTAAGTTGTGTATTGTAACCTTGGGGTAATTCTTCGATAAAATCTTCAACATTCGTCGATCGCGCTGCTTGTTGAATTTCTGCGAAGGTGTAGTTATCACCTAATGTAATATTGGTTTTGACATCACCAGCGAATAAAAATCCTTCTTGTAAAATTACAGCCATATACCGTCTTAATTCGGCTTGGGGTATTTCTCGAATATCAATACCATCTACTAAAATACGTCCTTTGTTGGGTTCGTAAAGACGACATAATAAACGAATGATAGTACTTTTTCCTGCTCCTGTCGGACCGACTAAGGCAATTTTTTCTCCTGGATTAATAGTAAAATCCAGATTTTTAATCACATAATCATCATCTTTATAAGCAAACCAAACTTGTTCAAAACGAATTTCTCCAAGTTTTGATGCATCGATTTTATCGTCGATGGTTTCTAGCGTTTCGACAATTTCGTCGATATATCCAAATTCAAAGTTGTTTTTCAGGGAATATTTAGGATTTAGTTTATCGCGTATTTCCACAGGTTCATCTAAAATATCAGTAACTCGTTCGATAGCAGTAAAACCTGCTTGAATAATCGTAAATTTTTCTGCAAATTGCCGCAAAGGTTCAAATAATCGCTGAGCGTACAGTACAAAACTCGATAATAGCCCTACTGTTAACTGTTCTTGTAAAATTAACCAGCCACCAACCCACAATACACCGGCGATCGCAACTAAAGCGATCCATTCTAAGGTTGCTGAAACTGCGGAATCGTGAAAGATGGTTAAATCAACTTCTTTAACGTAACGATTGTTAGTTTGTGCAAATAATTTAGCGTTAAATTGTTCTCGTCGAAACAACTGTACGACATTAATCCCGGTAATATTTTCTTGTAACTGGGAATTGAGTGCGGAAAGTTCTTCTCTAGCTTTATAATTTGCTTTGCGAAATTGCTGTTGAAAATAGATAATTAATGCGGATACAGGCACGAGCAATAGCAGTAGCAATAAAGCTAATTGCCATTGAGTATAAAACATGAAGCCGATAATTACTAAAGTGGAGAAGATATCCGATAATATGCCTATGGCTCCTGTGGAAAATACGTCTCCTAATACTTCGACATCAGATGTCAATCTAGTAATTAACTTACCGACTGGTGTTTGATCAAAAAAACGTACTGCTAAGGAAGTCACGTGTTCAAATAAATCGGAACGAATATCGGCTGTAATTTGTTGTCCCACCTTTTGAACTAAAAAGCCTTGAAAGCCATTGAGTGCAAGACGAATTACAACGGTGATTAGTAATATGATTTGCAGGATATATAATCCTTGTGCTGGATTATCCAGGAGAAATCTGTAGGTGCTGGGTTCTTGACGAACTAGGGAAATTACTTGTCCAATTATCAAAGGTTGTATTGCGTTCGCTACTGCTACTGGTATCAGCAGTAATATAGAAATTCCCAGCAGTTTTTTATAACTACGAGCGTAGGGAACTAAACGCAAAAATAACCGCCAGTCGTTTTTACGCAGACGGTTTTGCTGACTAGATTTTTTCACAGGTTGGAAGATGCTCATAATAACTGCATTATATTAATTTTTGCTGGCAATTTGAGCAGTATTTTTTGATTACTGTTTATCCACTTGGTTAAAAGTCAGGTTTTTACAAAAACCCGACTTTTTTGAAGTTATATCGCGATCGCAATTTTTCTACCTTGGTGGCTAAACTATTGGTTTAATCATTAGTTTCTTTTTTGAAGTTATATGGCGATCGCAATTTTTCTACTTGCTGCTTCAACAATTTATCGGTTAGTTCTAATTCTCTTATCTGCCAAAAACCGGACGGGATTGAATTGAGGTGAAACTTATAACTGGATCAAAGGATAATTTGGGTAAATCATGGCAGAAATCGAAACTGCAAGACTACGACTCAGACCTTACACTCTCGATGATTTGCATAGTTTAGCTGTAATTTTAAGCAATCCAGAAGTGATGAAGTATTCACCTAGAGGACCCATACCCAAAGGTAAGGAAAAACAAGTTACTCGCGAAATTTTAGAATATTTCATCAAACATTGGGATAAATATGGTTTCGGTGTCTGGGCTGCTATTGAAAAAGCCAGCG
>JBHJOU010000610.1:0-2243 GCA_050329355.1 Rivularia sp. (in: cyanobacteria) | reverse complement strand
TCACTTGGGTGCAATACAAATTTTACCTCACCCCGCCCTCCGGGCACCCCTCTCCTAATATACGGAGAGGGGAAGGGGGTGAGGTTTTAGTGTATTGGACTCAACTGAAATTTGCTATATATGCGCTTCCACAAGGATATCCAGCTATGACGCAAGGAAATAATTTAGTTTATGGATATTTATTTTCGTTTGCGAATAACGAAGTTTTAATTAGTCTTGATCAACTTGAAGACTATCATCCTCAAAAACCGATGTCAGAAAACCTCTACAATCGGAAACAACTTGAAGTATTTGATTTAGAAAATAATTCTCTTGGTTTGGCTTGGGTTTATTTAATGACTTTTGAGAAAATTTGCCAATTAAAAGGCACTCCCCAAATTGATGGATGGTGGAGTGGTCGTATAATTCATAATTATTAATTAATCTTCATAGAAGTCGGATTTTTTCAGATCAATTATTGATCACATCACAAATCATTCATAAAAACCCGACTTCTTAACCACAGTTACGAAAGGAGAGAAGTCGGGTTTCTTTAAGAAACCCGACTTCTGAGCCTGGTTGAAACCCGACTTGTGGATCTAATTTAATTAATTGTATTTGTCATACTCTTGGGATAGATTTTGGGTTGCTTTAGGTATTTGTATCAGTGGTTGATTCAAGGCAACCATCGGTAAGGTGGCAATATCTGTTGAAGGAGTTTCTTCTACTTGCTTTAAAGCTTTCCCAGCTATCTTGAACGTCCCGACTTCACCATTCGGAATTAAACTCGATAGCGAAGCGATAAGGCAGGCAGCAACGGCAGCACCTCCGAACATCCAAACTCTTTTGGTTCGACGGCTTAAACGCGCCATTACGCTATCAACTGTTTCTTCTATTGATTTTTCTGACTGCGGTATTGGAAGATTCCGCAAGCCTTGCCGCAGTGATAAAAGCCGTGCGTGCAAATTTTTGACTGAGGGGTCATTTTCCAACCACTCTTCCACTTGTCTACGTTCGGCAGCTGTTACCTCACCATCAAGGTAAGCACTCAACAACTCGAAGCGATCGCGCTTCAACATATTCTTAGCACCCGTTAATTTATTATTGGTATTGGGTTCGTTCCCATGCTCCAATTCCTGTTGCTGATTTTGCAAACTGGAATCGTCAAAGTGATATTCTGTATTCATCTTAACATTATTACCAATTAATACACGGATATACACAGCGGGCAAGCTTGAGAATTGACGAGAGTTTTCTTCCAACGGCAGACGCACTATATATTTTTTAACAATTAGTCAAATCTTAAGGAGTCAAGCAGTTCAGGAGGAATATTTAAAATTACGGGTTCAAATCATTGCCCAAAATATTGATTTCGGTCTCAATAATTTTTGTGTATGTAAATCTACACTTTAAATTCCGATTATGAATTATGAATTCCGAACTATGAATTCTGTTCCCGTAGAATCGCGCTTACTCTTAATTTAATATTGGTTGAAAATTAATTGAAGGATTTTAGTTTAAATGTGAGAAGGAATATTACAACTTAGCTTTCTACATAAGTTTGTAATTGGCTTTGCAGTCTAGTTCTTGCTCTGGCAATCCTTGACTTCACCGTTCCTAAAGAAACACCAGTAATTTCGGCAATTTCTTCGTATGCTAAACCTTCAATTTCTCGCAACACAATAGTAGTCCGAAATACTTCTGGTAAATCGGCGATCGCCAAGCGCAGTTGCTCGTAAAATTCTCTTGTTGTCAGTTCTTCCTCTGGCCCGGGAGTATCACCAGCAATTTCCCAATCCATTTCCCCATCGTCCAAAGTCCGAGGAGCATCGAGTGATAAAGGACTAACAACTCGCTTGCGTTTGCGTAACTCGTCATAAAACAAGTTAGTCGCAATACGACTCAACCAGCCCCGGAATTTACTTGGATCTTGCAACCGAGCAACATTCCGAAAAACTCTAATCCAAACTTCCTGAGCTAAATCGGCTCGATCCGACCAGTCAGGAGCTAAATGATATAAAACTCGATCAACTTGCGATTGATAGCGACGCATTAGTTCTGCAAAAGCAGTACGTTCGGGGCGTACACCAGTCTGACATCGCAAAATCAGATCGTGGTTTGAAAGTTTATCTACTTCTACTGGTGTTTCCGGAAACCTGGCATCGAGCGTAGACCAGGATGCAGCAATCGATTGACTCATATATCTATACTGGCTTTAAATCATCCCTATCTATTAGACCCTCAATGATGCAGTTAGTTCCTCT
>JBHJOU010000558.1:0-3646 GCA_050329355.1 Rivularia sp. (in: cyanobacteria) | reverse complement strand
ATCGCTTTTATTGCTGCAATTCGTTCTTCGACGGTGGGATGATTTTGTTCAAATTCAATTCCCGGAATACGATTAAGCACTAACATTGCACGTAAACATCCTTCCCCATCAAAACCTGCTTTTACAGAAGCCAGATAAGCAAATTTATCGGCAACAAACTCATCTTCTCTACTTTGTTTTTGGATATTTTCTTCTAATTCTGCCGTCTTTTTCTCTACGATAGTATTAATTCGTTGTTGCGCTTGTCTAAATCTTCTGTTGCTGCGATTATCTAAAACACCACCAACAACAGTACCAATAGCACCTCCAACCACACGTCTGACAACAAAATCACCCACCGCTGAAACTGGAGACATTTTTCTATCTCCACCTAAAACTTGTTTTTCCGCATCTTCTCGAATCTCAGCAATTAATTCTATTTTTTCGACATTACTAACAACTTGATGCCCTTGCTGATGATGAGCCATTTCGTGACTAATTATACAAGCTAAAGCTGAAGCATCGCCGCCTAATTGTTCTAATACACCATTATAAATAGGTATCAAATTGACATTTTGACTGAATGCTTGACTATCATATTTGGCGACTCTCACAATTTGCCAAGGATGAGTATCGTATTCATTTGCACGGGCTATTCTCTCGACAATGCGGTAAAGTCCGTAAAAGTCTGGAGGTAATTGTATTTTAGCGTTTTGGTAAATAGAATTATTTTCAGAAGTTGCTTCTGTTTTGGTTGTAGTGCATAACAGCAAACACAAACAAGTTATAATTGCTGGCAACTTCTTTTTTAATATACTCATTTATACTGTGTAGATTTTAAATACAAGTTATTTTTATAACTTTATTTTACTTACTCATTTGCAGTATTTATGTAAGTAAAATTACGTAAAATATTCTATTTAATAAATTAAAATCACAATAACTGTATTGTAGTTATACAAAATTATGTAATATAAAAATTCGGAGTAAAGTTAACAGGTGTGAGTATGCCTAAATTTCCCCCAAAAGACTACATTCAAACTGTTCCCTTTCCTACCGACATTACTTTACAACCCATTGGAGTGGTGCATTCCCCCTACAAAGAAAGACACGGTACCCCACGACAATCGCAACTTCAATCCGCACCATCAACTTACCAACCCGCGATCGCAAAAATTGAGTTGTTCAACACCATACCCGAAGAAGCACTCAAAGATATGGAAGGATTCGAGCGGATTTGGGTAATTTCATGGTTGCACCTAAATAAACACTGGAATCCCACGGTAATTATTCCACGCGGTCCGCGCATTCGTCGAGGGACTCTGGCAACTCGCGCTCCCCATCGTCCAAATCCTATCGGAATTAGCGCACCAAAACTAATTAAAATAGAAGGATTGATTTTATATGTAGAAGGAATTGACTTACTAGACCAAACTCCTGTATTAGATATAAAACCTTATGTTAGTTATTGTGATGCTTTTCCCGATGCAAGATGCGGTTATGTAAACGACATTGAAAACGCTTCTGACTATGAAACCGATATATTTGGTAAAACTAATCTCAGATAATTAAAACTCTGCGAGCCTTTGCGTTTACCTTTGCTTCCCTCTGCGTTTAAAAAATATGAATTAATTGCTTCCCGGTTTTATGATTGTGGAAAAAAAACCTTACTAGACGCAGAGAACGCAGAGGAAAGAGATTAAAGAGAGATTCGTCATTATACACTGAGAAAGGAGTATACAATACACTTTTTTAAATCCAAAATCTAAAATCTAAAATGGTTATACTTGTTTCTCATTCCCAGCAAAGCGATAATTAACTCCATCGATTTTGATTCACAGGTAAAATTAATGGAGTACAATTCTCAACAACTAGCTCAGCTTTACAAAGACACTCTCCTCAACGATATCCTACCATTTTGGGAAAGACATTCAGTAGATTGGGAAAAAGGTGGTTATTTCACTTGTTTGGATCGAACTGGTAAAGTCTATGATACGGATAAATTTATTTGGTTGCAGAATCGTCAGGTATGGCTGTTTTCCATGCTGTATAACCAATTGGAGAAACGGGAAGATTGGTTACAAATCGCTGCAAATGGTGCTAATTTCCTCGCTGCAAACGGGAGAGATGAAAGCGGTAATTGGTATTTTTCTTTAACCCGCGAAGGTCAACCGTTAATCCAACCTTATAATATCTTTTCCGATTGTTTCGCGGCAATGGCTTTTAGTCAATATGCTCTCGCTTCTGGGGAAGAATCAGCGAAAGATATCGCATTACAAGCTTATAATAATGTTTTGCGTCGTCAGTCCAATCCCAAAGGTAAATATAATAAAACTTATCCCGGTACTCGTCCGATGAAATCTTTAGCAGTACCGATGATTTTAGCTAACTTGTCTTTAGAAATGGCTTGGTTGCTAGAAAACGATACTTTAGAACAAGTTTTAGAGCAAACTGTCACAGAAGTAATGGGTGATTTCCTGGATAAAGAACGAGGATTAATGTTTGAAAATGTTACTCCCGATGGGAACCATATCAATTCTTTTGAAGGCAGGTTAATTAATCCCGGTCACGGTATAGAAGCCATGTGGTTTATGATGGATATCGCTCAGCGTCGTGGTGATAAGCAATTAATTCATCAAGCGGTTGATGTCACGTTGAATATTCTTGATTTTGCTTGGGATAAAAAACACGGTGGTTTATATTACTTTATGGATGCTTCGGGACATCCACCACAGCAACTTGAATGGGATCAAAAGTTGTGGTGGGTGCATTTAGAATCTTTGGTGGCGTTAGCGATGGGTTATCGTTTGACGGGAAGAAAGGAATGTTGGCAGTGGTATCACAAGATGCACGATTATACTTGGACGCATTTTGCTGATGCGGAGTATGGGGAGTGGTTTGGTTATTTAAATCGTCGTGGTGAGGTGTTGTTGAATTTAAAGGGTGGTAAATGGAAGGGTTGTTTTCACGTTCCTAGAGCAATGTATATGTGTTGGTTACAGTTTGAAGGGTTGGGGTAAATACTGGTTTTGTGGGGGAAGATTATGGATTAAATAACCGCAGAGACAAGACAGTGCGTTGCGGGGGTTCCCCCCGTTGTAGCAACTGTCGCGCTGAGTACGCTGAGATCAGAGGTTATGAGAGATATTGGTACGAATATAACATCACAATCAGCCTCATCTCCAAATTACTCAAAATATAAAAACTTTGCGTACCTTTGCGTATACCTCCGCGTACCTTTGCGTTTCAAACATATTTCCTAAATCCTAATTAATTAAGAATTTTTTATAACTTGATTTATATAAATATCTCTATTTTAATCACCACCAACTATAATGATGATTTGCAAAGTATAAGTTGAAAGTAATTAATTTATGGCAATCAAACTCCCGGATTACAGACAAGCTGATGACAGTAACAACTTTGAATATTATTTAGAGTATGGAAAGGTTAAGAGTTCTGATTCAAAACCTGCGATTCTTTTGATTGGTGGTGCAGAAGGAGGAACTGTAGGAGAAGATGCAGCTACTAAATGGTTTCTTGAACAAGCTAATTATGGAGATTATTTAGTATTACGCTGCGGTGGTGTGGGCAGACAAGCACAATGGATTACAGATAATTATAGTGATTTAATCAATTCGGCTGCGGAACTTTCTATTGATAGTCG
>JBHJOU010000372.1:0-4206 GCA_050329355.1 Rivularia sp. (in: cyanobacteria) | reverse complement strand
TGTAATATGGCTAGTAAAAAAGAATTCAACAGCTTTGAAGAAATGTTATCTGGTGCCGATGTACCAGTGTTAGTAGATTTTTACGCTGATTGGTGTGGCCCTTGCCAAATGATGGCACCTATTTTAGACCAAGTTAATTCCCAACTCCAAGGAAGAATAAGAATTGTTAAAATTGACACTGAGAAATATCCCGCATTGGCAAGTCAATATCAAATTTATGCTCTTCCTACTTTAGTCTTGTTTAAACAAGGTCAGCCAGTAGATAAAATTGAAGGTGCAATGCAAGCACCGCAATTAGTTCAACAC
The DNA here is from genome assembly GCA_050329355.1 of Rivularia sp. (in: cyanobacteria). Taxonomy (GTDB): domain Bacteria; phylum Cyanobacteriota; class Cyanobacteriia; order Cyanobacteriales; family Nostocaceae; genus Rivularia. The sequence continues at coordinate 3,900 of JBHJOU010000372.1, read as the reverse complement.
TTACAACAATTTCTCTAATAACTTCTAAAACAGCGTTATGAGAATAGGACATCGTAAAGATATTTACTAATACTTATAACCCGGTTTATTTTTAAACTGGGTTTTTTTTGCAGTTGCAAAGTCGGGTTTTTAGAATAAGTATTCATAACACAATCACAAATTTGATCAAAACACGACTTCTGTAGTCACCTTGTCTAATTAAATTTAACAGTAATAATCTTTGATTTTTAACTCGCTGCTAGTAACGGAGTTTACTCGATTATACTGAGAAAATATTGTAAAAAAAAGAATAGAATGCAAATTAAAATATGGGATTCTATGAGTAAGCGTGAAAGTCCGATTGGATTTATTTCTATTCTAGGAGCTACTTTCGTCCTTAGTATTGCTGCTATTTGGTTCGCTTATCAATTTGGATTTGCTTCTCATTCAGATGTAGAATATACTTATATCGTAGATACAAAAAATACATCAATAAAAGACGAATTGAATAAATCGTCAACAGCAATTACTCCTACTCTCACACCTACTCCTACTCCCAAAAAGCTAAAAACAGCAGATGATATTACTAAAAATCCGGTACAGGTACAGGTAAAATTTTTGGTTGACTCGAATCGAATTACTAGTCAAGGTGTAGAAACGTTAGATCAATTAAAAAATCAAGCTGTAGAATTCGATTCTCAAAGTGTTGGTATACGAATTTTTTCCAACCCCGGTGAATCTCAATTCACTCAGCAAATTGCAAGACAACGGGGTGAGGAAATAGCTGGTTATTTACGTTATCTGGGCTTGAAACACAAGATAGTGATTTCTAAAAGAATACCTGAAATCCCAGAAAATCAAATATCTAATCAATTATTAATGGTTCAATTGTATAAACTTTAGTTATTAAGACGTTGCAGTGTGCACGCCGTCTCTACATGATTAATTCGGAAATTTATAAATTTTGTAAAAATATTTGTTAAAACCAAGCTGTTGTGCATTTAAATCATGTCACCTAAATTATTTTAATTGAAGTGGGGTGGGCATCCCTGCCCTTTATATACAATTTAGCTGCTTTTTAGCTTAACTTCTCCTCACATTCAAGCAACACCATTCTTTCCGCTTCCACAAAGTAGCAACCAGCCAGCCATTTTTTTCTAAAACTTCGGTGACAGCGTTGGATTGTTCTAATAAAATACCGCTAAAAATAGCCCAAGTAGTAGGTTTAACAATGGCGCTCATTGAGGGGACTAATTCCATAATAATATCGGCTAAAATATTGCAAACAATCCCGTCTACTGGCTCTACAAGCAGTTGTTGGATTACTTCTAGACTCCCCTGAGCTACACTCAAGCGTTTGGTTTCAATCCCGTTAATTTCGCGATTTTCTATAGTCGAATTCACTGCTAAAGAGTCAACATCTACAGCGTAAACTTTTTTTGCCCCTAACAGTAAAGCACCAATAGAAAGTATACCAGAGCCACAGCCAATATCAGCAATTACCGCAGCTTCTTTTTTTTCTTCAGAGCCAACAAAAGATTGTGGTATATCACTAAAACGCATTTCTAGCGATTCCAAACAAAGCTGAGTTGTGGCATGAGCGCCAGTCCCAAAAGCTACACCAGGGTCAAGTTTTATAATTATCCGTTCCGTATTTTCCGGAGCCGGTATCCAAGAAGGATTGATTAAAAAGCGATCGCCAATTTCTTGAGGTTGCCAATGTTGTTTCCAACTACTCGACCAGTCTTCTTCATCAATTAGTTTCCACTGTAAGGAAGGTAAGGGAGCTTCCAAACAAACAGCATCTTGACGCAAACACAGCGATAGTGCAGCTAAATCTAATAGATGTGCTTGGGATTCTGGTAAATATGCTTGTACTGAAATTAAGTTGCCTTTTTTTTGGCTAGCGGTTCCCCGACAGCCGAATTCTTGCAACCGCCAAAACACCGAATCTTCAATCTCTGGAGAGCAGAGAATTTGTAGTTCCCACCAAGTTTTTGTCACGATTAAAAGAGTTAGGAGTTAGGAGTTAGGAGTTAGGAATTAATAATATGGAGTTACAAGTTAGGAAGATGAAAGTTAGAAAAATAGAAGATAGGAGAGAATCTTTACTTCTAGATTTTTTTATTTCTGACTCTTAACTCTTAATTCCTAACTCCTCACTCCTAACTCCTAACTTTTTAAAGGGTAACAGTATATGCGTCTCGAATGCCGGGTACTTTGGTAATCTCTTTCAAGATTCCGTCTGGTAAAGGATCATCTATACTCAAGACCATTACCGCATCACCACGAACTATTTTACGTCCTACCTGCATACTGGCAATATTAACGTTAAAACTGCCGAGTAAGGAACCTATTTTACCGATAATTCCGGGCATATCTCGGTGTACAGTAAATAGCATATAACGACTTGGTGGTACGTTAATCGGGAAACCGTCAAGGTCGGTAATGCGAATTTCTCCACCACCGAGCAAAGCACCAGTTACAGCATGAGTTCCTAAGTTACCTGTTGCTTGTAAATGCAGTGAACCGGCATAATCCTTAACAGAATCATCTCGCGTTTCAATGACGCGAATTCCTCTTTCTTTCGCTTCAATGCTAGCGTTAACATAATTTACCCGTTCCCGTAAAGCTTGGTAAAGCAATCCTTTGAGAGCAGCTACAACTAAAGGTTGACTTTTATTAGTTGCGAGTTCTCCTTGCAGACTGACGTTAAGTAATTCTACCCTGCCACCGGCAAGCTGTCCGACCAAGTTACCTAATGTTTCTGCTAGTTCCATATAAGGTTTGAGCTTTTCCAAAACATCAGGATTGAGTCCGGGAATATTTACCGCAGAACGCGCTGGTAATCCTAATAATACATCGCGAATTTGTTCGGCTACGTCAATGGCAACATTTACCTGGGCTTCAGTAGTGGATGCTCCCAAGTGCGGTGTCAAAACCACTTCTTTTCCTAAAGCTTTTAAGGCAGACTCACCCAAAGGTTCTGACTCGTAAACATCCAACGCCGCACCCTTGATTGTACCTTCCTTGAGCGCAACTGCCAAAGCTTCCTCATCAATGATTCCACCGCGAGCGCAGTTGATAATCCGAGCGTTGGGTTTCATCTTCGCCAACATTTCGGCGTTAATTAAATGAGTGGTTTCTGGAGTTTTAGGAATGTGTAGCGTAATGTAATCGGCTTGTTGTGCCAGTAAATCTAAATCTACCAACTGAACTCCCATTTGTTCAGCTCTTTCGTTGGAAATAAACGGATCAAAAGCCAGTAATTTCATTCCCATTGCTTTAGCAACACTAGCAACATGAGAACCAATTTTACCTAAACCGACGATACCTAAAGTTTTTTTATAAACTTCGGTACCAACAAAACTTTTGCGATCCCATTCACCGGATTTTACCGAAGCGTTTGCATCGGCAATATTACGAGACATTGCCATCATCATCGCGATCGCGTGTTCGGCTGCGGCAATGGTATTACCTTCTGGAGAATTGACTACTACAATTCCTCTGCGCGTGGCTGCGGGTACATCCACATTATCAACACCGACACCAGCACGACCAATAATTTTGAGATTTGTGGCAGCCTCAATTATTTCTTGAGTCACCTGAGTACCCGAACGAATCATCAGCGCATCATATTCACCAATAATTTGCTGTAATTCCTCTGGCTTTAAATTTAATTTGACATCTACGTTAGCAACTTGAGACAAGATGTCAATCCCTGCCTGGTCAATTGAATCGGAAACTAGAACCTTAGACATAACTACTTATTTTAAAGCTAATAACTGTTTATAGGGAGAACTGTAAGTCTTAAACTTAAAGGAACGGCAATTCATATATAAATTACTATTTACAATATCCCACGATAATGGCACGCTGACCTATACAGTTAAATGATTATTTATAAAAAATTCAAAAAGC
>JBHJOU010000600.1:0-6268 GCA_050329355.1 Rivularia sp. (in: cyanobacteria) | reverse complement strand
TTACCCCGTGCGCCGGAAAACGCCATCATGTATACCGAGTTGAGGGGGTCTTTGCTTTTAAAATAAGTTACCACCTCATCTTTGAGAGCTTCCGAAGTTCCGTTCCAAGTATCAATTACCTTCTGGAAACGCTCTACCTCCGTAATCTCACCCCGCTGATAACGTTTCTCAGTCGCCCGAATTTCTTCTTCAGCAGCTTCCAGGAGCGAGCGTTTGGAGGGAGGAACCATTAAATCATCAACGCTGATAGAAACCCCGGCACGAGTCGCGTAGCGGAAGCCTAATTCTTTGAGTTTATCAGCCATTACGGCCGTTCGTGCCGTACCGTAATTAGTAAAGCCCCAGGAGATTAGCTTTCTGAGTTGTTTCTTGTCAACCACACGGTTGCGAAAAATTATACTCATAATTAATAGTTAGTTGTTAGTAGTTAATGGGTAATGGGTAATCGGGGATGGGTAATCGGTAATCGGGGATGGGTAATCGGTAAATAGTAATTAATAACTCAATTATTTTTAACTATCTATTTCAATTACCAATTACCAATTACCAATTACCAATTCCCTAACTTGCCAAAGCTTCCTGAATGGCAACGTTGTAAATAACTCGACCCGGTGTAGTGTATATGTACTGAGAAAGTAAATTTCCTGCGGCATCTTGTCTAACGCGACGGAATTTGTAATGCAAGGTACGAGTACCATCTTCGTTTTCTTGGATTTCTACCGGGTTTGTATCATCTACATCCTGCTCGACTTCGCCGTCAAAGCGGACGTAAACGTAGGCGTGTAAGTCTACTTGTTTTTGTTCGTAAGCCATTACTACGTCATTCAAGGAAGCGTAATAGCCCCCGGCACCTTTGGTTGCTTTCGGATTTTCTGCCGTTAAATAATATGCTCCCAATACCATATCTTGGCTGGGGGTAATAATCGGTTTACCTGTCGCTGGGGACAGAATGTTGTTGGAAGCGAGCATCAGCAATCTTGCTTCGGATTGCGATTCCAAAGATAAAGGTACGTGTACCGCCATTTGGTCACCGTCAAAATCGGCGTTGAAGGCAGGACATACCAAAGGATGCAGTTGAATTGCTCTTCCTTCTACTAATACTGGTTCAAAAGCTTGAATACCCAAACGGTGCAAAGTCGGCGCACGGTTGAGCATCACGGGGTGTCCTTCGATGACTTCTTCTAAAACATCCCAAACTTGGGGATCGGCTCGAGCGATTAACTTCTTCGCGGCTTTGATATTATTCACCATACCGCTTCTAATCAACCGATTAATTACAAAAGGCTGGAATAATTCGATTGCCATTTCCCTAGGCAAACCGCACTGGTGAATCTGAAGTTTAGGTCCAACTACAATTACGCTTCTTCCGGAATAGTCAACCCGTTTACCCAACAAGTTTTGCCGGAAACGTCCTTGTTTTCCTTCAATAATGTCGGACAATGATTTCAACGGACGGTTATTTGCACCGACTACAGTACGTCCGCGACGACCGTTATCAATCAAAGCGTCTACTGCTTCTTGTAGCATTCGTTTTTCGTTACGGACGATAATTTCAGGAGCCAGAATTTCCTGCAATCTCGCCAAACGATTATTACGGTTAATGACGCGGCGATAAAGGTCGTTCAAATCGCTGGTAGCAAAGCGACCACCATCTAGCTGTACCATCGGGCGCAAATCTGGAGGAATTACGGGAATCACTGTCATTACCATCCATTCTGGCTTGGAGCCGGTGGCGATAAAGTTATCTATAACCCGCAACCGCTTAATCAACTTGGCTCGCTTCTGACCTTTGGCAACAAGAATGTCCTCTCGCAAGTTTTCAGCTTCTGGTTCTAGGTTAATATCCGCAAGCAGCCGCAGTAAAGCTTCCGCACCAATGCCGACTTCTACACCTTCTAACTGGGAATCTTCGCTGTAAATTTGGTCTTCAATTTCCAGCCATTGGTCTTCTGTAAGCAACTGTTTGTAAGTTAATGACTCGGCATTACCCGGACTCAGAACTACATAGGAGTTGAAATAAACTATTTGTTCTACATCCCGCAAAGGCATATCCAGTAGGATGGAAATATAGCTGGGAATACCTTTGAGATACCAAACGTGAGCTACCGGGGCTGCCAGTTTAATGTAACCCATGCGATGGCGGCGTACTCTCGATTCGGTAACTTCTACACCGCAGCGCTCGCAGACAATACCTCTGTGACGGACTCTCTTATATTTACCGCAATGGCATTCCCAATCTTTCGCTGGACCAAAAATGCGTTCGCAAAAAAGCCCGTCCATCTCTGGCTTCAAGGTTCGGTAGTTTATTGTCTCCGGTTTTGTTACTTCACCAACTACCTGAGAATTAGGTAAAGTCCTTTCTCCCCATTGACGAATACGTTCTGGTGAAGCTAAGCCAATTTTTACGTAATCAAACTGATTATTTTGAGAATTTCTCATTACAATTTTGGATTTTAGATTTTGGATTTTAGATTAAAACCAAACAATTTTAATGGGAAATAGGGAATGGGGAATAGTTAGTACCACCGGAGCACGGGAGTTAGTAATTAAAAATTATCGAACCATGCCCAATCTCCAATGCCCAATCCCCAATTAGCAATGCCCAATTAATGTTTACTACTCTTCTTGTATGGTTTCGCGGGTAAGAGATTCGTAAGTAGGACGAGGTGGTGTACGACGAGAGTTTTGGTCTGTCATCAGGTCAACTTCTACATCTAAGGAACTACCATCATTTTGAGTTTCTACTTTGTGAACAGCAATATCTAATCCCAAAGATTGCAACTCTCGCATCAATACTTTGAATGATTCTGGCGTTCCCGGACGAGGGATTGCTTTACCTTTCACAATGGCGTTAAGAGCTTCGTTACGTCCTTGCATATCGTCGGATTTGACGGTAAGCAATTCCTGTAACGTATAAGCAGCACCGAATGCTTCCAATGCCCATACTTCCATTTCTCCGAAACGCTGTCCGCCTTGCTGTGCTTTACCACCCAATGGCTGCTGAGTAACCAAGGAGTAAGGGCCAGTGGAACGAGCGTGAATTTTATCATCTACTAAGTGGACTAATTTGAGCATATAAGCTACACCTATAGTCACTGGTCGGTCAAAAGGTTCCCCAGTACGACCGTCATAAACTTGAATTTTTCCGCAGTTATCAGGATTAAATACCCAGTCTTTGCCAGTTTCGTCTCTTGCTTCTTGCAGCTTGCCGTGAACGATTTGCCGCGACGATTCTTCACCATACATTTCATCGAATGGTGTAATCTTAAACCTGACTCCTAAAGTATGACCAGCCCAACCGAGCAAGCACTCAAATACTTGTCCTACGTTCATGCGGCTGGGTACGCCCAAGGGGTTAAGTGCAATATCGATCGGAGAACCATCTGGCAAGTAAGGCATATCTTCTAAAGGTAATATTTGAGAAATAATCCCTTTATTACCATGCCGTCCTGCCATTTTGTCGCCAACTTGAATTTTCCGCTTTTGGGCTACGTAAACTCGCACCACCATATTCGCCCCTGGCGGTAATTCGTCACCTTGCTCACGGGTAAATAGACGGACATCTACAACTCTTCCTTTTTCACCATTCGGTACTCGCAAAGAGTTATCTCTTACGTCTCTGGCTTTTTCACCGAAAATTGCTCGCAGTAATTTCTCTTCCGGTGGCTGGTCGGATTCACCCTTGGGAGTGACTTTACCTACCAAGATGTCTCCAGCTTCTACCCAAGCACCAATGCGGATAATTCCTTGTTCGTCTAAGTTTCGCAGCGCATCTTCACCAACGTTGGGAATTTCTCTGGTAATTTCTTCTGGTCCTAGCTTAGTTTGTCTTGCCTCAATTTCATACTTTTCAATGTGAATTGAAGTATAAACATCCTCTTGCACCAAACGTTCGCTAATTAGAATCGCATCTTCGTAGTTATAACCTTCCCAAGGCATATAAGCTACTACAATGTTTTGTCCTAATGCTAATTCGCCACCTTCGGTGGAGGAACCATCTGCAAGTACCTGTCCGGCAACTACTTTTTCTCCTATCCTTACCAAAGGTTTTTGACTCAAGCAGGTGTCTTGGTTGGAACGTTGGTATTTGGAAATTTTGTATTTTTCTTCCGGTGCATCGGGTGCGGGACGAACACGAATTTCTGTGGCATCTACATAAGTAACGTCACCGTCGGTACGGGATACTATTACCATCCCGGAGTCTCTTGCTGCTTGGGCTTCTAAACCAGTTCCTACCAAAGGACGTTCTGGATTGAGCAATGGCACCGCTTGCCGTTGCATATTCGACCCCATTAATGCCCGGTTCGCGTCGTCGTGTTCCAAAAATGGAATCAAACTTGTTGCCACCGAGACTATTTGTACCGGAGAAACTGCGACATAATCCACTTGTTCGGGAGTCGTAGTTGCCCAATCCTGACGATAACGTACTGGTATTTGAGTACCAATAATGTAGCCATTTTCATCAAGGGGTGTGTCACCCGGAGCAACTCGTAAGTCATCTTCTTCATCAGCAGTCATGTAGATTGCTGGCTTATCAAACATGACTTTTCCGTTTTCTACCGGACGAAACGGTGTTTCTAAAAATCCATAGGGATTCACCTTCGCGTGAGTCGCTAAAGAACCAATTAGTCCCGCATTCGGACCTTCTGGCGTTTCAATAGGACATATCCGTCCATAGTGAGAAGGGTGAATGTCTCGCACCGCAAAACCGGCACGTTCACGAGTTAATCCACCAGGTCCAAGTGCTGATAATCTACGTTTATGGGTCAATTCCGCTAAAGGATTGGTTTGATCCATGAACTGAGACAACTGAGATGAACCAAAGAATTCTTTGATTGCTGCTACCAAAGGTTTAGGGTTAACTAAAGAAGCAGGAGTTAATGACTCGGCATCGGATACGGTCATACGTTCGCGAATTATCCGCTCCAAACGGTTCAGACCTACTCTCACCTGATTTTGCAGCAATTCGCCGACACTTCTAACTCGGCGATTTCCCAGGTGGTCGATGTCGTCAATATTACCAATGTCAAATTCTAAGTTGATTAAGTAATCTACCGCTGCCAAAATATCCGCAGATGTCAAAACCCTGACTGTATCTGGAGCTTGAAGGCGTAATTTTTTATTCAGCTTGTAGCGCCCCACACGACCTAAATCGTAGCGTTTAGGGTCAAAAAATCGCGAATCTAAAAGCTGTTGCCCACCCAATACTGTAGGTGGTTCGCCGGGACGCAATTTACGATACAATTCCATTAGGGCTTCTTCTTCTGAGAATTGCCCTTCTTTTTCGATGGTTTTTTGGAAATATTCCGGGTGACGTAAAGCATCGAAAATTTCGTTATCGGTAAGTCCCAAGGCTTTTAAAAGCACTTGAGCCGACAGTTTACGAGTTTTGTCAATTCTCACCCAAACCAAATCGTTACGGTCTGTTTCAAATTTCAACCATGCTCCCCGGTTGGGAATTAAACTAGCAGAATAAGTACGACGACCATTTTTATCGATTTCGGATTTGTAATAAACTCCTGGGGATCTAACTATCTGGTTGACAATTACCCGCTCTGCACCGTTAATAATAAATGTGCCGCGTTCGGTCATCAAAGGCAAGTCACCAATAAATACTTCTTGCTCTTTTATTTCCCCAGTCTCTTTATTGATCAACCGTGTCGGTACGTACATTTGCACAGCATAGGTGCTATCGCGCCGTTTTGATTCTTCTACACTGTATTTAGGTTCTTTAAGCTTGTAATTTTGTCCTAAAAAATGCAGTTCCAGTTTGCCGGTGTAATCTGTAATTGGACTAAAAGAATTAAGCTCTTCTACTAACCCTTCTTCTAAAAACCAGCGAAAACTAGAACGCTGAATTTCAATCAAGTCGGGCAACATGAAGCCCGGTTCTGTCATTGAGTCGTAATTCATGCTTTAATTCAAATCTATAAGGGTTTAAACTTGTATGGACTTGTAGAAAATTCCAATCCTACTGCTGTCGTAGTGAATTGAGTATGGATAAATTCATTCATTAAACCTGATGCATAGCATCTCTAGAAAAAATTAATCCTCTCAAATCAGCAGTTAAAATCTGCCAAAATTTCATCAGTTGTTTGAGTTTGCTCGGTGATAACCTCGCTTTTCGCTTCAGAAGAAACTGTCTTGCTTTTCTCATTTCCCCTCCAAAATTGCGCTTTAATTCAAACAAGTAATTTATAAACTTCAATTTGCGATCGCAACGAGCTTGCACTAAGTGATCGCCATTATGCCAACAGTGCTTCTACTG
>JBHJOU010000152.1:0-8647 GCA_050329355.1 Rivularia sp. (in: cyanobacteria) | reverse complement strand
AACAATAATAAATACCATCGGCTTTTTGTTTTTTATACCAACCTCTCGGATTTTCTACTTTATCTGCATCGGATAAATGTCCTTCTGTGAGATGAACTTTTATATCTGTTGTAATAGCTGTGGAAGCGGGGCTTAAAATTGGTAGAGGTTGGTTACTGCTTAAAGTGATACCGTAGATTTGGTATTGGGATGTTTTGGTTAGTAATTGCATCAGAGGTAGTGTTTAACCGGACATGATATAACTGCGCTTGACTACACTTTATCTGTAACTAAATCCCTAGAACTCCCAGCAAAAAAGGATTCCGGTGCAAAAGATACATCACGTTCTGTCACCAGCAAACTCAAAATCATCACAAATTCCGATAAACTAGCTGGTAAGGTTCCAAAATTATTGGTGGGAAGCCCATTGCCAAGAAAAGCAACTAGAGTACTGATAAACAACCACGGTAATTTACCTCTGGAACGAATCAAGATTCCAATACCGATAAGCATCATAAAAAAGGAGACTGCAATCGTTATAATAGGCAAAACATTTGGAGAATAATAGCGTGTAACTCCAGCAAAATATTTGGGTTCAAATGTCGAACCAACATACCTACGAATTACATCTAAAACACCAAGAAAAATAGCTAAAACCCAAGATAAACGCTTTATCATAGTTGTAGCCCAAGCTGCTCCTGCACGATTCGCTAAATCAACTCCGACAACAATTAGTAAGGGTAGGAAAAGATAGTGAATTAAAAAGCGTATCTTATTTAGATATAATAACAAATTTCCAGGTTCTAGTAAGCTACCAGCAAATAGTACAATGTTATCGTAGAAAATACTTACCAATACAATTTGCACTAAAATAATTGCGAGATTATTAGATTTACGCCACAAGCTAATTGACCAACCAATTAGTACTAATTCAGCAATAGCTAATATGAAATGTACGAGAGGACAAATTTGAAAAATTTGCATTTTTTAATAATTCTGAAGAGTTTGCTTGAAATTTATGAAAGCTTTTATTAATTACCTATAAATTGTTTATCTTGATTTTGTTTAGCCAAAGCTTCAGCGTAAACTAACCAAGTAAAAATTGCCACACCAGCTTCTGTTCCGCCAAGGTCGTGTAGGATATGAAATAGGGCATTGTAAGTAACGTTATCCTGCCCAAATTTCTCAAGTAAAAAGACAAAACTCAGATTAACTCCTACAGAAAACAAGGGGAAAAGTAAAATTTTCCAAGTTTTCAGTAACTTATAACCTCGGTACGTCAGAATGCCAAAAACTAAAGTCAGAAGAATGTAGATAGGGACTTTATAGCTTGTGTTACTCTCATGAACATAACCTAAGTAATATAATATAGATATACCAAGCAAGCTAACTGCAAAAAATACATTCACCAAGTTTGTGAGTGTCGTTGTTTGCTTAACTAATCCGTCAGCCCATAAAGCAAATGCTGAAATTAGAAAAAAATAAAACATGAAATTTAACATCGTAAATCCATTTTCGTAATACCAGCATTGAGTTACGTGCCAACCAATTTCCGCAGCAATTGCAACCATTATAAAAGATAGTCCCAATTGGGAAGCAAAAATGGCTTTTGATGACCATTCTAAAATAATCAAACTTTTATAAAAAACCCTCATTGCTAAAGGAATGAGAGCAAATGTCAGAATATGAGTAGCAATTAGCCCAAACTTCCAACCACCGGAGATACAAGTTTGGGAAGAACTAGAAGATATATCAACTAAACCAGGTAGTTTTGCAAGAATATAAGCAAAGCCAGAGAGCGCAATAATAAAGCAAACTGCGACGACTATTAAATTCGGAGTGAATATCCTATCCTTTAAACTTTTTTCTGAATCTTTTGCTTCTATGTTGCGTTGTTCGAGAATTTGCATTTGATTTTTTAATTTGTGTAACTTCGAGCTTCAATATTTAATTCAAATCTTGAAAATTAGAACTGTATTCCAAGCGCAGCTAATCAGGGTTGAAGTAACGTGAAGTAGAAATAACCCCACTGAACTTGGAATAATAGTATGCATGATTAATTCTTTATTAAGGAATACTAGAAATTTCCAAAACAAAATATACAAACCTTATTATATAAGGTTCGATATCTGATTTGCTAGATACTTTTACTTGAACTGAACTTCCAATAATGTGCTAGCATTAGGTGAAAAACCACTTCCCATAGCCATATATGTTGTTTCACCTGCTTCCAAGTGCAAAGGAGCTTCAGCGCCACATGATTTAACCAAATCAACACCATTTTCGATTTTCTGATTAGCACAGCTAAATTCCGTTTCTCCATCTGGTCCAGTAATCAGAATTTTTTCGATTGTTCCAGTTTCATTAGCAGGTTTTAAAGAAACTACAACAGATTTGATTTCCCGTTCACTATATAGGGGTTGGCTCTGTTTGTACTGAAAATTTTCTCCTTGAATATAAAGTCTTCTGACAAAACCTGAACCTGTTTCTGCCATTGCTACTGGAGAGAAAAATGCTAGCATCAATACCGCGCAAATAGCGAAAATCTTTACAAAACTCATGAGCTTCTTAAGTGTACTCATATCAGACTCCAAAAATTGATTTACTATTGTGATGTTAACAACTGCATGGTATGGAATAGCAACCGTAAAAACTCGTATATTAGTCACTTATAGTCATTTAGGATTGCTATACACCAATCAAATAATCGCTTGACTCCAGAGAAAATATCCGAATCCTGATAAAGCCATCAGAGATAAAACAGTTATCAAAATTAGCTTTATGTTTAAAGCCTTTTTAGGTAACTTATCTACCACTTTGATTGTCTTAAGAGGGAATTTTTCTAATAGTTCAGAAGCTTTGACCTGGTTTTCTATGACTAAATTCAAACCAGACCAAATATATTCATAATTATAAGCATTTGCTTCATGCTTAACACCACCAAACTTCTTAAATAAAGCATCTTTAAAATAAGTAGTATCAGTCACCGCTTGATTGTGAAAAGCAAATAATTGCTCTTGTTTATCCGACAGTGCAAAATATATTTTCTTATCAGTAGAAGCTATATAGTCAAAGTTGGATTTTTTGCTAAACAATCCAGGTTTATCCCAAGCTGATGCTTTAACTAATTTATCATCATCCCCATGCAAAATTGCTACAGGAACATCAATATCAAGCCCAGTTTTTTTAATATCAATCGCTCCTCTAGTTAAGCGAGAATTCAAAAGTTGTAAAACCAAATTAACTGTTTTAGGAATACCTAAAATTGTATTTGGTGCTGGGTCGGCGACAATGATTTGTTGCGGATAAAACTTAAATTTAAATTCAGTTTTATCTTTATCTTTATTATTTTCTTTTTTTAGATAGGAAATCCAGCTTAATGCTAGTAAACCTCCCAGAGAATGACCAAAAAGATAAAAGTCTGTGTTTGTTTCGGCTAATTGTGAATCTTTATTACATAGCATTTTCCATGCATTATCTGTAGTTTTAATCGCATTATCAATCCATGTTAATGGACTTTGAAGCAGACTATATCTGACAGTACGAATAAGTTTGATGAGATGCTTTCCATATCTACGATCAACAAAGTAATATGTTACCGAAATCAACCCGATAATTAGAGAAATTGCCAGAAATAATCTTATCCTTACTCCTGCAACAATAATTCTTCTTAAAACTGATATTATCCTTCCTTTAGAAAGATGCTTAAATGTCTCTCTAATAAATTCAATAACTGCCGACCAATTTACTAATTCTGTTTGCTTCTTATCTGATATTTTCTCATCGCTGTCTGGGTTATTTGGGTAGTCACTTTTTTGAAAACCAGGAAATAATACATAATAACCTTTTTCTACAAGCTCTTTTAAATGTTGCTCGTAGAATTTTGGCATACATAAAGCAAAGCCATGCATATAAATTACAGCTTTGGTTTTTTCATTTTCGTCACGATATGGATGATTTGGAACGTATACCTGAATAAAATTACTATTAATATGACTACCCGATTGATATACTTTATAATTCGGCTTTTCTTCGCATTGCCATTGTGGATTTTTTAATAAATTATTCTGTGAGGGAATATCTATTTTGGGAGGCATAGATTTGACCATGATTTTATTGTCCTTTTAAATGCAATTACGGGATTTATTGAAACAAGATATTTTGATACGATATGAGTTGAAATATTTAGAATGCTGTCTCAATAAATCATTACTTTATGAAGTTAAATCATGTTTATCTCATACCACCACAGTGGAAATGCTTGAAATCAGCATTCTAAAGTTTAAGTAATAATACTGTACTATGTAGCAAATAACTTGATTTAAAATTTATACAAGATACATCTGATATATTGTTTTATTGATGTTTTATTGAAGCCGGTCTAAAAGTTTTCTGATGATTTCTCCATCCGCACTTGAACAGTAATATACTCATATGGAAAAACCCTTTAGGCTTGCCATGTCAAATGGACTAGCGGCATCTGCGATTCGAGTTGAGTCGGACAAGGACTTATCCAACGCTATGAACGAACTAGGTTTTGACAATCCGCGTCCCATCCTCGTAATATTGGGTGGTGCGGGAAAGATGAGCGAAACCGATTTAAGCCGTTTGCGATCGCTATTTGTTAATGTGCTGGCTCCCCTGGTTGAAGAACTAGGAGCGTCTGTAGTGGATGGTGGTACTGATTTTGGGGTAATGCAGATGATTGGCCAAGCTCGTGCCCAGATACAGGGAACATTTGACTTAATCGGTGTAACCCCAGTGGGAAAAGTAGCTCTTCCCAATCAACCCCCACCAGAAGAAGTAGCAGCATTGGAACCAAACCACAGTCATTTTGTGTTAATTCCTGGCTCTGAGTGGGGTGATGAATCACCTTGGTTGGCTAATGTGGCTACTGTAATAGCCAAGGGAGCGCCATCTGTAGCAGTGCTGGTTAACGGTGGAGAAATTTCCAAGAAAGATGTATCAGAAAGCCATAAAGCGAATCGAACGGTGCTGGCTGTAGCTGGAAGTGGACGATTAGCCGATGCGCTGAGTGCTGCCCTACGTGGGGAAACTACTGATGAGGGGGCAAGGGAGTTAGTTGCTTCTGGATTGGTGCAAGTAATTGACCTTAAAGATAGTTTTGATAGCGTGACTCAGGTGATTAAGTCGTATTTGGGTGAATAGGGAATGGGGAATGGGGAATTAGGAATTGGGCACATTAGATCTTTCCCCTTCCCCTCTCCGATGCCTTGGAGAGGGGTGTCCGAAGGACGGGGTAAGGTTCCCGCGTTGTATTAGATTCAACTGAAAACTACTATATCTAGTATATTTTAATGAGATTTTTCAGCGGAAAACCATAAATATTCTACCCAATGCCCCATTCCCTTTTCATAAAAAACAACCTAACCAAAAGGAATTAAATATGTCTATCTACGATAAAGCAAACAAGAAAAATCCACCCTATAAGCTTTTAGCTCTTGATGGTGGTGGTATTCGAGGGATGATTTCTCTTGAGGTATTGGCTGAAATTGAAGCGACTTTACGCTCAAGTTTGGGTGCTGACAAGAATTTTGTCCTAGCCGATTACTTTGATTACGTTGCAGGTACGAGTACGGGTGCAATTATTGCAACTTGTATTTCCTGGGGTATGTCCATAGCAGAAATTAAAAAGTTCTACCAAGAAAGTGGCGAGAAGATGTTTGATAAAGCATTTATTCTCAGCATTAATAGAACGCTACGCTACAAGTACGGGCATGAAAAACTCGCAGACGAACTCAAGAGGGTATTTGGAGAAGATACGACCTTCGGTAGCGAGGATTTGAAAACCCTACTAATGCTGGTAATGCGTAATGCTAGTACAGATTCACCTTGGCCTCTTTCTAATAATCCCTATGCCAAGTACAACAATCGAGAACTGCCTGACTCTAACTTGAATCTTCCCCTTTGGCAGTTGGTTAGAGCCAGTACAGCCGCTCCTACCTTCTTTCCACCAGAAAAAGTTAAGTTGGGTGATAATGAGTTTACTTTTGTTGATGGTGCTATAACTCCCTATAATAATCCTGCTTTCCAACTCTTCCTGATGGCAACTCTTGAACCCTACAACCTCAAGTGGCCCGCAGGTGAGGATAAAATGCTGTTGGTGTCGGTTGGTACTGGCACAACTCCTAATATCAATCCTGAATCGAAATTTTATATGCCAGGAGCTTTAGATAATGCCCAGAAGATTCCCGGCGCACTGATGCTTGCTAGTCAGCACGAACAGGATTTTCTGTGTCGTATTTTTGGTAAGTGTTTATTAGGTAATGAAATTGATCGGGAGGTAGGCGATCTGCTGGAAACTAGGGGACCTCTCGAATCAAAGCTATTTACTTACTTGCGCTACGATGTTGAACTGACTCGTGAGGGATTGGATAAATTAGGTGGATTGGAAAATATTAAGCCAGAAACTGTTCAGCAAATGGATTCAGTCAAATACATGGGTGAATTAACGGACATCGGAAGGGCACTCGCCAAAAAAGTAAAGCCGCAGCATTTTGAAAATTTTGTGGAGTCACTAGCTTCTTTAACTACAGTTGCTTAATCATAATTTAAATATTTTTACTTAAATTATAGGGTGTGTGACGCTATGAAAAAAATTGAACGAAGTTATCAAGTTTGTAGCGTCACGCAACACTGAAGGATTGTAATTGTTGTAAGTTCAGAATTTAATAAATTAAAGTATTTTTACATAGAATGGGGCTAGCTGTTGATGACAAAGTTTTTCGATGTTTTCATCTCCTACGGACGAACTGACAGTAAAGAGTTTGCCATAAAACTTCAAACTAGCTTAAATAAACATAGATTCCAAGTTTGGTTCGATTTTAATGACATTCCCCTGGGTGTTGATTTTCAAAATCAAATTGATGATGGTATCGAAAAAGCCGATAACTTCCTGTTTATTATTAGTCCCCATTCTGTAAATTCGTCTTATTGTCTTAAAGAAATTGAGCTAGCGATTAAGCGTAATAAACGGATTATTCCTTTAATGCACGTCGAGCAAATTAATCGGGAAACTTGGCAACAAAGAAATCCTAATGGTACGGATGAAGAATGGGAATCATACAAAGCTGAAGGGAAACACACATCTTTTAAGAATATGCACCCGACAATCGGTAAGATTAACTGGGTGTATTTCCGAGAGGATAAAGACGATTTTGACCAATCCCTAGCAGATTTAATTAATCTACTTCGTTTGCACGGGGATTATGTAGAGCAGCATACCAGCTTTTTAATCAAAGCCTTGGAATGGGAGAGAAATCAAAAGCAAACGAGGTACTTGTTAACCGGGGAAGAAAAGCAATTTGCTCAAAGTTGGTTGAAATTCCGCTTCAAAGACAAACAGCCACCTTGTCTTCCCAGTGATTTACATTGCGAATACATCACCGAAAGCATCAAGAATGGTAATAACTTGATGACTCAGGTGATGCTCTCTTATGCTGAGGAAGATAAAGCGACAATGGAGAAAATTCGCGCTAGTTTAAGACGAGAAGGTATTACAGTTTGGACGAATACCACAGATATTCAAACAGGGGAAGAGTTTTGGAACTCGATTCAAGAAGGAATTGAAAAAGCCGATAATTTGGTTTATTTACTTTCTCCGAATGCAATAAAATCCATCAACGCTCAGCGAGAATTGGATATAGCTGTTTCCTTAAATAAGCGGATTATTCCCTTACTGGTACAAAAAACCGACAACTTAGAATTACCATACTCTCTACAGGGTTTACAGTACATCGACCTTACGGATAATCTTACCGAAACTGATTATAAACTTGATGAAAGTCAATTACTGAAGATTTTATATGAAGATACAGCTTACTACAACGAACATAAAATTCTATTAACTAAAGCCCTCAAATGGAAACAACAAAATAACAACCCTAGTATTTTACTGCGGGGTTATAACCTGCGGAGCGCTCAAACTTGGTTAGAAGTAGCACAGAAAAGGACACAGCATCCACCCACCCCATTACAATCAGAATTTATTACCGCAAGTCTCCAACAACCTCCACTAGAGTCGCTGGATGTGTTTGTTTCCTATTCCCGCGCTGACTCAGACATAGCGAGGAAGTTGAATGATACTTTACAGCTACAGGGAAAAACCACTTGGTTCGATCAAGAAAGTATTGCATCGGGAAGCGATTTTCAGGAAGAAATTTATGGAGGAATTAAAGCATCCGATAATTTTCTATTTATTCTCTCACCGCGTTCTGTAAATTCGCCTTACTGTAATTCTGAGGTGGAGTATGCTGCTTCCTTGAATAAACGCTTTGTGACGGTGCTGTATCGGGAAGTAAATACCAGCGATTTGCATCCAGAGTTAGCGAAAGTACAATGGATTGATTTTAACAGCAATGAAAAAGATTTTAATGCCAATTTTAACCAATTGCTGAGAACCCTTGAAACTGACAGAGAACACGTCCGCAGTCATAGTAAGTGGCTGCAAAGGGCTTTAGAGTGGGAGCAGAAGAATAAAAATGATGACTTATTATTGCGGGGTAGTAACTTGATGGTTGCTCAAAACTGGTTGGAAAAAACCCAGCAGCAAAAGAAAAAACCTGCTGCTACCGATCTGCATTATGAGTTTATTCAGGCGAGTAACCACGCAATCAAAGCGGCAGAGGAACAAGAAAAACGCCGACAA
>JBHJOU010000941.1:0-3141 GCA_050329355.1 Rivularia sp. (in: cyanobacteria) | reverse complement strand
TTAGGGCATAAATCAATGTTGCGGGTAAATCAACCGAGAAAAATTTCTCTCTACGGTGCTGATTATGTAATGTGGAAAGACGTGAAAGGAGAAATTAACGCTTTACCTAATGTTTGTCCCCATATGGGAGCAATGTTATCTGAAGGTTGGTGCGAACAAAGAGTAGATGAGAGTAGCGTAGTTGTTTGTCCGTTTCATGCTTTAGAATTTGATAGTGACGGTTGTACTGTTTTACCAGGTTCTAATAAGAAAACTTTACCACAATTAAAGCCTCTAGAATTGATTATTCAAGGAGATTTTATTTGGTCTTATGGAGGAATAGAACCAAAAATTGCTATCCCTGATATTTTAAATGAAATCGCATCCAAATATGATTTTGTCGGTCATACAGCAGATATTAGTGTCAACACTCAATTACTGCCGATGCTGTTGAATATGCATGATTATAACCATCAAAACGGTACCCATAGACCTTTATTTAAAATTCAAGAGATACAGTTTGAAAAATTTCTTGACAACGGGCATCAATCTCATGCTTATTATCAGATGCCTACAGCACCTGCAAGCTTAGTTGAAAAAATGAAAAAACCCGATTTATTCTTAATACCAAAAGTAATTAAAGCTCATTTAGAAAATCATTTTCCTAATTTAGTAATATTCCATGGACAAACAGTATTTGGTAAAATTGCTCAATGTCATTTATTTGTACCAGAATCTGAACACAAAACACGGACATATATCTTAATGTTTGGGGAACCAAATAGCCCCGTATCTAAATTTTTTGGTAAAACCGCGCTTAAATTTGCTAAAGTTGTGGTCGAACAAGATGCGGATATACTAGGAAAAATTTATCCGAATTCCCAGCAGAAAATCAAATTAAATAACGAAGTGGGAATGGATTGGGTAAGACGTAATTTTGCAAGTTTTCCTGAAGTAATAGAACCGAATTTATCTAAAGGGTAGTTGGTAATTGGTAATTGGGATTACCAGAACATCGATTCGGTAAGTTCAGAACCACCTGCTTTTAATCCTAACCAAGAATGCGCGATCGCAAACAGAACTACTAAGGGTACCGAAGCAAAATGAACAATTCGTAATGCTTGCCAACTGCCGAACATATCTACAATCCAAGGGAATTGAGCGGGTTTATACATTCCGATTCCCGTAAGTACTGCTAGTAAAAGAATAGGAATAATACTTGTATATACTATACGATGCCAAGCATAAATCAAACGCCGAGAATTTTTGGTTTTCTGTAAAGCTTTTAAATCTTTGTTACTGACAAAACGATGTTGCCATCTACGACTAATTAAAACATAAATTCCGTACCATAACAGATTCAGGGAGAATAACCACATGGCGGCAAAATGCCAATGTCTACCTCCTGCTAACCAACCTCCGAGGGTAAATATAGGAGGAATATGTAAACCCCCACGCCCTCCAAAAACTGGGTTAGCGTTGTAAATTTGTAATCCGCTAGTGAGCATAATAAATAAACTGACAATGTTAACCCAATGAAAAATCTTCGCGGGTATTGCTTGGGTGGGAAACTTTCTCTTTGGAGTAGGTAGGGTGGAAGCCATTTAAAAAACGTATTTAAGCGAACAACTATAAATAAATTTAAACTTAGGATATCGGATTGTCTAGTTATTTGTTTTTTTACAAAAAAAGCGGGTTTAACACCCGCAGTCAAATTACTTGTAAGTTCGCATTTTCTGACTCAAACACTTATTTTTAACTAATTTAGACCGCAATAGTTCGCTTTGTTTTGGTTGAAATACAGAAGCATCACACGAAAGCAGGAAATTAAGCTGTTGGAGAGAATATAATTGAGCGTTTGCATTGTCTTTAAGTAAGGTTAGGTGCTTAATTTATCTCAATTAAGCTTTGAAATCATGTATGAGTAAAGACTGAATCATGGAAATACTTTGATGTCTACCAATACTGAAATCAAACTAAATTTCATGCTGAATTTCCAAAATACTTGTTAACCTTTTTTTTGCTCTACAAGATGCCTTTTATTCGATTTAAAATCATTAAAATCTACAGTCGTAGCAGTAGTATCACTTGTATCTTTTTTTTGAACTTGATAATTATCTTTGAGTAATCTTATGTAAGTGCGATAAGGTATATAATCTATCGGGTCATATCCATGAAAACGCAGTATTAAAACACAAGCCCATGAATACTTGTGGTCAAGAATTGCCTTGATAACCTCTTCAACCTGTTTCTTATTCATTACCTTCAATTTTACTCGCAGCTAAAAAAATACTTTGTTGAGTCAGAGGGAACACTTGATAAATAGATGAAGTCTTTCTATTACAAAGTTTATAATTTTATTGCAACAGCATTTCATACTTTTTTAAAATCTTTATATAAAATTCATAATATTTTTACTCCTCCAGATAAATTCTAGCAATAATTACTTCTATAAATAATCTATATATTTAATCTATTTTTTTTATTTTTAAATATCGTCATCTAACTAAAGAGTTATATATATCGAGTTATTGAAAATGATTTGAATATTTTTACTTATATTGAACCAAGACAGAAAAATTAAATATACTTAAATGTTTATACATTAGGATTTGTGAAATTACTCAAATAAAAATTATTTTTATTGATTGTTTTCACAAAAGTTATCTTGCTCAAAACATTTTGCTTTAATTATAGCTATAGAACTAGATAATAGTCTAAAGATACATTTTCATCAAATAAAAATGGTAAAAGTACTAGTTATCGCTGAAAAAAATGGTGTACGGGTTAAATATGCCATCAATAATAAATTTATCTCAATCTAATTACTTATATATAAATCATCAGAAAACAAATCATATCAGGGGTTTAAACCCTCTTCATACTCAATATATATTTATTGTTTGAATTTCGAGAATTATTTTTTACTTGTGATATAGCATCTTTTTTTACATTATTGCCAATAGTTTGTTGTCAGTTTTTCGATTTGATTTTATATATTACTTTAATTCGAGTAGATTTATAAGTGTATACAATGATTAGCTAAAATATTTTGCAGATAAATAGATAAGTTTGAATCCTTATTTATACTAGATTGTTTAGTAGTTAATAAAAATTAAAATCAAAGCTTTTTTGTGAAAGATAATACATACTATTATTGTG
>JBHJOU010000189.1:0-3020 GCA_050329355.1 Rivularia sp. (in: cyanobacteria) | reverse complement strand
ACAGCACCTAAAATCAATAAAACGTATAGCAAATAAAGATGAATGGGACGCAATTGAGCAAAAGAGGGATTTTTCCAAATCGGTTTGAGACTGACTTTGTTCGTACCAACAGGAAATGTACTAACAAATTCTACCCCCTTGTAACCCAATGCATCAGCATATTGACGAACCAAACCTTTAATATAGACTGGTTCTGGTAAATCCTCAAAATTAGCTTCCTCTATCCCTTTTACTAGCCGTCGAGGGATTCTAGTATGCATTACCACTTCTTCCAACGAAAACCCATGTTGTTCCCGTGTAGCCTTAAGCTGTGCGCCCATTTCCGCCAACTTTTCCGCTCTTTGCTCTTCTAATGAAACTGTCGGATTTTCTTTGGCTTTTTCTTTTTCTTTTTCTTTCTTTCTAAACCACTTCATATTTTTTTGCACTCCTTTAGCCAACTGAATCATTAATCGGGAACTTGCTGTAATTGCTGCTTTAAGTAGAGAACTTCTTTGTCTGTTAGGTAGCGAAAACTACCTTCTAATAAATCTTCTTTGTTAGGTAATTGCAGTTGTATCGAACCGATGGCAGTCCGATGTAATTCAATTACCGGATATCCCAATTTTTGGGCTACACGGCGAATTTGGCGGTTTCTTCCCTCCTTAAGAATGATTTCTAAATAGCTGTTTTCTACAAGTTTTTCTATTAACTTTACTTGAGCCGCTCGCGTTTTCCGGTTGTCTAAAAAAATACCCTCACGCCAGATTTGTAAAGTTTGCTGAGGTGGATGCCCTTTAACCAAAACGCGATACGTCTTAGGAATATTATGACGTGGATGGGTAAGCCCAAATGTCAAGTCACCATCATTTGTTAAAATTAATGCTCCTGTAGAGTCCGCATCTAGACGACCAACTGGATGAATCCCTGTACCCGAATGCAGTTGTTCTGGTAGTAAATCTAATACCGTTTGTCTAGCTTGAGGATCGTGACAAGTAGAAACTACCCCACGCGGTTTATTGATTAATAAATAAATCAACTCCGGACGCTTAGAAGCAGAAATAGTCTTCCCATCAACGGTAATATTATCTGTGTCTGGGTTTACCTTCTGCCCTAAGTGTGCCAATACACCATTAACCCTCACTCGTTCAAGTTTAATCATTTCTTCCGCTTGACGACGTGAGGCAATACCCCATTGTGAAATAATTTTTTGTAGCCGAGCCTCCATGTATATCTACTGATATCCCATCAGTTCATATCTAAATACGAATATAGTATTGATATTTTGTAATTGAAAAGCTGTTTTGATACAGTTAATAATTATTTATTTACTTATCTGTTTTCAATTAGCCCCACTATGTTTATAGCAATCAAATGCTCAAAAAAAATAAGTTTCGATTGATCACAAATATTCTAACCGCAGCAATCAAATTGTGGTTAAGAACACAGGTAAGTCATGTTGAGCAACTTCAAGTCGAAATTGTTGGTGGCGATCGCCAAATTATTTCTGGGAATATACCAACTGTATCTATTTTTGCACAAAAGGCAGTATATCAAGGTCTTCATTTATCATTGGTGGATTTAGTCGCAAAAAATATTCGTATTGATATCAGTTCTGTTCTCAAAGGACAAAATTTGCAACTGTTAGAAAAAGTATCAGTCTTTGCCGAATTAAATCAACAAGAAGCTGACTTATCTGCTTCTTTGTCTAGTACATTACTATCAACTGCTTTAAATGATGTTCTAGTTAAACTTTTACCAGAATACAGTGCAAATTCCAAGTCAACTAGTTGGCAAAAAATCACAATTAAAGATGGGTTACTTGTAATCTTTGCCATCATAGATCAAGAAAACAATCCCCAACCCTTAGATATTTGTATGGGATTAAAACTACTCAGTCCCCACGAGTTAAGCATTGCACCAATATCTGTTACAAGCAATACAAAAACCCTGTTTGAAAGCCATGAAGGCGAGTATATCGACTTGGGGTCTGATGTAGAAATTCAAGACCTACAAATAATCCCCGGAAATATTATTTGTCGGGGAACAATAAATGTAAATCCGTAGTTCAACCAATCAGGGGCAAAAGCAAAGTAATGAAGTAATAAACTAATGGAGCAGTAAAAATATAGCTGTCAGTACGGTCTAGGATTCCTCCATGACCAGGAATTAAATCTCCCGAATCTTTCACTCCTGCATCACGTTTGAGCATAGATTCGGTTAAATCACCTAAAAGACTAGCAATACCAATTAAAGAACCAAGTGCGGCACCCGTGAGATAAAATTCTGGTAAATTAATGTAGTAAGCAAACAAAACTCCGACTACAATACTTGCCGTAATCCCAAAAATTGCTCCCTCTACGGTTTTCTTTGGACTGATACCCGATAAAGGTGTTTTACCAAAATATTTCCCTACGAAATAAGCACCAATATCAGCAGCCCAGATACACATAAATGTTAGTAATGTTGTACGTAATCCTAACGGTAAAGCGGAAAAATTTTCTCTGCCGATAAATGCCGATAAGGAAGATGGGAAATAACCTCCCAAGGGTAAATTGCTGAAACTAGCGGTATCAATGGCTCGCAAACGCACCCAGTAGCTAGGTAAATATCCCGTGTAGAACAAGCCGAGAATTGAAGCGGAAATATCGGCAATTGATGCCATTTTCGGCTGAAATAACAGGTAAAAACAAATAAATGTCCCGGCTACAGGCATTACAGCATCAGCTAAATTGCTATCAATGGTACAAATTACTAACAACACTTGGCTGACAACCATCGTAGTTTTAGCTGCTGGAGCTATGCCTTTGGCTCGTACCAGATTAAAATATTCTCGTTGCCCTAGAAAAATGATGATTACATATAAAAATGTAAAATACCATCCTCCCAGCATAGTGGCACCTAAAGCTAAAGCGATCGCAATAATTCCACTTAAAATCCGAGACAAAGACATAGACAATAGAATTTTAGATTTACATTTGCATGAGTAGCTGCAATGCACCAATATTCCATAGTACATCTTTAAGTTGCAGTCGCAGTTA
>JBHJOU010000694.1:0-4374 GCA_050329355.1 Rivularia sp. (in: cyanobacteria) | reverse complement strand
TCTTTCTTGCAATCTTCCGGTAATTTTCTGCTCCTATTATTTGCGATCAGCACTAAACTGAAGTATCTGGTTAAAGAAGTATATTTATAAAAGAGGCAACTATGGCTGTTTTCGAGGGCAGTTTTACTCAAGCAGAACCCCTACACTTTGCATTAGTAATTGGTAGATTTAACGACTTAGTAACCACTAAACTGCTAGAAGGGTGTCAAGATTGTTTAAAACGCCACGGTATTGATACTAACCCCCACGGTTCTCAAGTAGATTATGTTTGGGTGCCTGGAAGCTTTGAAGTTCCATTAGTCGCCCGACAATTAGCAATGTCAGGCACTTACGACGCGATAATTTGCTTGGGTGCAGTTATCCGGGGACAAACACCACATTTTGACTACGTATCATCAGAAGTCGCCAAAGGAATCTCCGCAGCCGCATTTCAAACAGGTGTACCAGTAATTTTCGGTGTGTTGACAGCCGACACCATGCAGCAAGCCCTAGAAAGAGCCGGAATTAAAAGCAATCACGGTTGGGATTATGCCATGAATGCTTTAGAAATGGCTAGCCTCATGCGTCAACTACGTCCCAGTCTCAAGCAACAATACCCCCCTAACTCTGGTACTTTAGCAGGTTCCCTTAAAAGCGCAAGTTTGAACAACATATCCGCAGAGTCGGAAGAGAAAGTTTAAAAAGAAGAATTGGTAATTGGGAATTGGGAATTGGTAATTGGTAATCGGGAATTGGGAATTGGTAATTGGTGAAAGAAAAATTCCTAACTTCTAACCATTACCCATTACCCATCACCTATTACCCATTATTTATTCAAAAAAAAAGGGTTGACAAATTTCAACTCGTATGGGATATTAATATTTAGGATAAAAATGCGGGTGTAGCTCAGTGGTAGAGCGTCACCTTGCCAAGGTGAATGTCGCGCGTTCGAATCGCGTCACCCGCTTATAAAAATTAATAGTTGCGAAAAATGCAGAAATTAAACCTTCTGCATTTTTTCGTTTAATTTTTAGTTGATTTTTGAGTTTTAGTAGAGATTAGGACATTTCCCTATTCCCTATGACCATTGCGATAATTTTGAAGATTTGTTGAAATTTACATATATTAAAATAAAAATAGATCACAGATATGTCTTAGGAGCGATCTGTTTTAAGCAGGATGGACTACACTATATGATGGTAAAAGGGCGATGCCTAAAACATCAAATAGTTTAATTTAAATTAAATTTGATTGTTAATCAATTAAAAATATGTATGTAGAAAGAGTAACAGCTAAAGAATGTGAATGATACAAAGCAATTTTAGTGGGTAAACTGCTTATTCGTTTAAATTATTTCTCAATAGAGAATTCTGTATAAAACAGTTTATTCCCAATTGTAAATTTAAGGGAATATAAAAAAGATTCCTAATTTAAAACCGAAGGGAAAGTCAAAAGAGCAGTCATAGTGCAACCACAAAAGCCCGAAAAAATCGATTTCAACAACGAATACCCGTGTCCCTGTCGCCGTCGGGGACGCTTAATTCCGATTACCCTGACAGAAGCCTTCGGTTGCGATCGCTGTCAGCAGATATTTGTCGTAGAAGACAATGCTCGCGTTCTAGAGCAGCTTTCTACGACTTATCCGTACAAACGAGCTTGGCGCTGGACGGGTTCTGCATGGAAAGTAGTCCATCCGCGTCTGGGAGAAAGTTACTTACCAGTAGCGCTGGGGATTATTTTCGTGCTAGTCATTATATGGTTGCCATTAGCATTGCGTTTGGCAAGTGGCTCTGGCATTATTGCTTGGGCGCTGATAGCAGTGCTATTGGCTATACTGCCAGCTCTTATGGTTTGGCTTACCTATAGACGTTAAGGCGCTGATTATTTACTGTGGATGCTTTTGCCGAGAACCCCCAAACAATTGTGATAGCTAAAGGCGACGCTGAGCGTATCGCCAAACGCGCATACGATGCTGCCTTAAAATTGGGTATGACCAAAGGAGCAGAGCGTAGTCGCGCTTTAATGGCGATGGCTGAGGCGCTAGAACGCTCGTTTGACGATATATTAGAAGCCAATACTTTAGACCTTGAAGCTTGTCGGGAAATGGCAGTACCAGATTTAATTTTAGATTGGCTAAAATTAACTCCGGAACGTTTAGATTCAGCAGTAGAAATTCTCCAAAGATTGGAGGGATTATCAGATCCCCTACGACGGATGAGAACTGCCGATTATCAATTAGGTGAAGAGCAAAGTTACTCCCAGTCAACACCTTTGGGGGTAATTGCTTTTATTTACGAAGCCTTTCCAGAATTAGGAGCCATTGCAGCTGGTTTATGTATTAAAACCGGCAACAGTATTATTCTTAAGGGAAGTACCGAAGCAAGCCATTCCAATGCGGCGATCGCCTCAGTACTACAAAATGCTGTTGCAGAAGCTGGATTACCTGTAGGCTCTGTAGAATTGGTAACAACGGAACATGGTACATCAATTCGGGATTTGGTTGCTCAAGAACAGTATTTAAATTTAGTAATTCCCTACGGACGTACCAGTTTAATACAGCAGGTAGTACGCCAATCTACAGCACCAGTTTTAAAATCGGCTATGGGTAATTGTTATCTATATTGGTCGTCCAATGGTAGCTTGGTTGATATTGCACGCTGGATGATTCTTGAAAGCCATGCGAGTTGTCCAGATCCAGTAAATGCCATTGAAAAGGTATTAATCAATCGGCAAACTCTATCCTCTTCTTTAGGTACGTTATTAAAGAATTTACAGGAGAAAGGTTTTTACCTCAGAGGAGATGCTGAACTGCGAGAATCATTTCCTCAGTTGCAACTGGTAGAAGATAATGAATGGGGAAGAGCTTATTTTACTAAAACAGTTGCGTTTAAACTTGTAGATAGTTTAGATACGGCGATTACTTGGATTAATCAGCATAGTAGCGGACACGCTGACTGCATTGTGACTGAATCTTACCAAGAAAGCAGGCAATTCGCTTTGGGTGTAAATAGCGCTTCTACCTATATTAATGCTTCTCCCCGTTTTAGCCGTAATCCATTATGGGGAGATGCAGTATTTTTAGGAATGTCTAACCAAAAAGGACACCGTAGAGGATTGATTGGTTTAGAAAGTTTGACTACCCTCAAGCATATCGTCCAAGGAAACGGAAGATTTTGAGATTCCCATAGAAACAAACTATCAATACACCATTATACTGTTAAATTTGTACAGAAAATAAGGTGTATATTTTTTTATCCAATAACCAGGCAAAATGTAAATAAAAGTCTTGTTCCGATCCTAAAAATGTCCCTAACCTAAAGTTATACCTTACACCGCAGGAAAACCGGGTTGATTAAACGGGTGTATTAAAAAAATAAATCAGATTAATTTAATGATTTATATAGAAACCCGGTTTTTGCGTATTTTTGAGTTGTGAGTGTAAGATATCCTTAAATCAATCTCTTATTTGAGCAATAAAACATTTTTCATGACACAAACGCCAACTACTAGAGTAACTTTTGCCAAAAACATTGGCTTTAGAAAAGAATTGAATCAACGAGTAAATGCTTATTTTGAATCCGAGAATATTACTACCAGAGATAATTTTGCAATGTACTCCAAAAGTGCAATTATCTTAGGATGGGTAGCTTTTTCCTGGATATTTACTCTTTTTTCTCCGAACATCATATGGATGAAAATACTTGGATGTATCATGTTGGGAATGGGCTTTGCTGGTGTTGGCTTTAGTGTAGGACATGATGCCAACCACGGCGGTTATTCTAGTAAAAAATGGGTTAATAGTACTTTTGGTTTGACTTATGATTTTATCATTGGTCTTTCCAGTTATTTGTGGAGATATCGTCATAATTTTTTGCATCATACCTATACAAATATCATCGGTCATGACGTGGAAATTGATGGTGATGGTTTAGTGAGAATGTCTCCATCAAGAGAGCATAAATGGTATCATCAATACCAGCATTTGGTAATTAATTTTGTATATGCAATTATTCCATTTTATTGGTCAATTGCTGATGTTCATCTAATTTTATTTAAACGTAAATACCACGAGTATAATATCCCCAAACCAAGCCCATTACAATTGATGATTTTAATCGGTGCAAAATTTGTTTGGTTGGGACTTTATGTTGGTATACCATTGGCATTGGGATACAGTCCGATACAAATAATTATCGGATTATGCATCGTGAATATGCTTTATGGAGTACTAATTTGTAATGTTTTCATGCTTGCTCACGTACTCGAACCAGCAGAATTTATCGAGCCAAATTCTTTAGGAAATGTCATCGATGATGAATGGGCAATTTTTCAAGTAAAAACAACAGTTGATTTTGCTCCTAAAAACAGTTTTCTCAATTGGTATCTCGGTGGACT
>JBHJOU010000487.1:0-2546 GCA_050329355.1 Rivularia sp. (in: cyanobacteria) | reverse complement strand
AAACCTCGTTCAATCCGCAAAATTGAAACATCAAAAGTACCACCACCAAGGTCATATACTGCCACATTTTGAGCTTCTGCACCCAAGCCAAAAGCCAAAGCAGCAGCAGTTGGTTCATTAATAATTCGAGGAACTTTCTCTCGCTGAAAGTTCCGTGCTGTTGCAATTCCTTGAATAAATTCTGCCCATCGATAAACTGTTGCACCAAATATAAACGGCTATCTTCTTGAAAATAAGCCAGCAAAGTGGGAATTTGTGGATGTTCTCCTAACTGTTGTAGCCTTTTAGCTTCCTGTTCAAATAATTCCGTCGCCTTTTGTAAACTTGCTGTTCCTTGAACTTGCGGTGCAAATTGCTTGATAACGCATTGTTCATTTAATTTGTCTACATCTTCTGCCAAATAGGTTTTGCCAAAACCCCCACCACCCAAGGTTTTAATTGGGCGATAACGATTTCTTAGTATTAACAAAGGAACACCGCAGTTGGGACAAAATTTTGTACTATCATCGGCAGGTGGATTATGACAGGCTGGATTGAGGCAACAAAGCATAAGTATGTATACAAAAGCAGGTAAACTTAATTATCAACTATTTAGAACTTATTAAGTAAAATTACTTTTGGCTCTACTTTTAGAGTATACTTATTTATCTTGGTTTTTTCTGCTATCACTGTAACTTGACTTACATCACAACTTATTGCATCGACTTGAGGCATGAGAATGGAGGATGTAAGACGATACCTTCGGCAATCTTCGCTAACGCATTTCCAAATCTCTCTTAAAATATACTCAACTTTTCTTAAGATGATTTTTTGGAGTTATACCAAATACTCTGGATAAACAAGCTTATCCAAGCAAAGCAATAAACTCTTCCACTGTTGAATCTATATCTCGAATAATTGCTCGTAGGGTTCCCTTAGCTATTTGATCGTGGTCAGGAACGACAACTTGGCTAAATGGGTCATCTCGCCGCATAATAATGTGACTACTTTCTCTACGCTTTTGGTAAAAGCCTATTTTCTCCAAAGCTTTTATACATTCTTTTCCAGAAATGCTCGGTAGCTTACTCATACAACTACCAGGTACGCTTCAAAATTATCTGTAGGAACAGGTAAACCGTCTTCTTCTAAAGCCGCAATGTATCCAGCAATTGCTTCTTTAATATTAGATAGGGCTTCCTCTTTTGTTTTGCCTTGGCTAATACATCCTTTTAGGCTTGGACATTCCACAATCCAATAACCGTCTTCGTCTTTGTACATGATGACTTGTCTCATGTGAGCGTGTCTAACCAATAAATAAAGAATTCTTCTTAATCGTAATTGTTATATTTTAAAGCGGTTATGATTGTCTTGTGTTCTAAGAAAATTTAATAGCTATAACAACTCAAACCACAAGCCGTACCCACCCATAATCTAGTTACCCCCTCTTCACTCCTGCTAATAGCAAGCGCATTCACCCGATTTTCTCCCAAACCACTATTTTGAATATTAAATTCATTTACCACTTTCCAACTATTATCCCGATATCTGACGCGAAATAAGCCCCTATCAGTTCCTACCCATAAACCGCTGTCATTACTATCCCATACCAAAGCTGTTATTTGCCGATTTTCAAGCTCCGATAAAGCTTCCCATTTATCCAAGTTACCCGCGTATAATCCCCGATTTGTACCTACCCAAAGTAGTTCCGAGTTACCTTGATTGATTGCCAATAACAAGCGAATATCCGCACTACCTAAACTATGAGTAATTTGAGTTACTTCTTTGGTATCAGGTTTGTAGAGCAATAATCCTGCTGAAGTACCTAGCCAAGCATGGTCTGCAACTAATTGAAAAAAGCTTTGTAGCCATCCTTTCACGGGAAGCTCTTGATTAGCAATTACTCGTATCCACTCAGAATCATAGTATCTATAAAGACCATCTAAGCCAACAGCCCAATAATTACTGTTTCCAGCAGTCAGGAGTAAAATCGGTTCGGAAATATTGGATGTTGCTTGCAGTTGATTTTCCGGTTTTAAGCCATTTAAACCTGTACTCCAACTGGCAACCCAGACGGTATCTTGTTCTGGAATATTGAAAATAGCGCGAATATCCTGGGTTCCAAAGTGACCATTGCGCCGCCAGTTCTCTGTAAAGAGGTCGTAGCGAAATAAACCAAGCGCCGTTCCAATCCATAATATCGAACGGTCTGCTAATTGCTGCACCGATAGCGCTTGGACTAAGTTACTAAAAAATCGTTCTGGGGAACCAATGATATCGGGAGGAGTATCTGTTAAATGCCTGCGTATACTTTCTTTACTACTTTGCCATAATCCATCGTGGGTGCCAATCCATACTTCGTTGTTACTTAGTGCTACAAAGTTGGTAATCGGGTAATTAAATGGCTTGTTTTTCAAAGGTTTCCAGTTACCGTCTTTTACTAAACCCACTTGTCCGCCACAAGCTACCCAAATTCCCTGGGTACAAGGTGCAAGGGCTGTAACTTCACCAGCAGCATCAATTTTATGAGGAGTATTAGTAGTTAAATCAATCCGCACCAGTCCCCTAAA
>JBHJOU010000636.1:0-5626 GCA_050329355.1 Rivularia sp. (in: cyanobacteria) | reverse complement strand
AGTTTCGTAAACGGACTACTACAGGACGTTATCAAAGAAGATTCCAGCAAAGAATGCCGAAATCTGAAGAAGATGAGAATTCAGCATCTGATACCGGCGCAGCTGCGATTGATTAGTTTCCTAATTCCAATCTTTGTTTTAAAAAAAAGCATTCGCGGAGCTTTCATATAAAGGCTCCGCGAATGCTTTTTTATTGAGAGCTACACACATTTACCATTTTCATCCTTCCCACGGGGCTTTTAGAGCGAAGCTTTTAATTGACAATCCTCCAATAGTCCGTAACTCCCACATCAGTAATTTAGCTATGTAGAACACTAGTACATGAAGGCAGAAGGCAGCTTTGCTGAAGCCAGTCCCCATGAAAAACAATTTACACCACCAATTGTCCAAGTCTTAATATTTCTTTCCACTGCCGAC
This sequence comes from Rivularia sp. (in: cyanobacteria), assembly GCA_050329355.1. GTDB lineage: Bacteria > Cyanobacteriota > Cyanobacteriia > Cyanobacteriales > Nostocaceae > Rivularia. The sequence continues at coordinate 5,209 of JBHJOU010000636.1, read as the reverse complement.
TGCCCGACTTAGAAGGCAGAAGGCGTAAAAGCTTATATGATCAGCTTTTTATTAGGTTTTAATGGTTGCTTTATTTACGCGCCCGCTGTACTAGCTTATTTATTCCAAAATATTAAGTTTTGTAACAAAATGCCTAAATGGCAACATTGAGGTTTAAATTTTAGTTATTTTCTCTGATGAAGGTTTAATGATAAAGTAGTATGAAATCGTAAAAAATATCAAAAAATATAATTATTTATGTTTTGTCGTTGGGAACACACCGTAATGCTACTTAAAACATTAAGATAATTTAAAGAAAATTTTCAACTAGATCGTCTTCTAATCAATTATTGTCCGATTGTCTAACCAAAGATGGATACAAATAAATATGTATTAGCATTAATACTTGTTTAGACGAATTTCTGATTTTAAAGAAAATGTCAAGTCTAATTTTCTAGTAAAAGTGAGTTCTTAAGTAATTCTTCGCTTTTCACAAAAACTAATTTAAGTTTAAATAAACCTTAAATAAAAAATAAGTAAATACACGTAAGTCAAATTGTTTTATGAATAGCCAATCTAATACATCCATCTTTATTAAGAAAAGTTTAAGGATTAGCGGCGCAATAGTTCTTGTTATTGGAGCTTGTTTAGCTATACCCAAGATTGCAGATGCAACAGGGACTCTGAATCATCTAGTTCCTAGAGATTCGATTCGGGCGGTAAAAAGCAACTTCGGTGGACACAAAGCGAATCATCGAGATTCATTCAATGAGTATCAACCACCTGATTTTGGTCGTCCAGCAAGCGTTTATGGTACGGGTACACGCTGATACAGGCAAAGTTCCGTAGCTTTTGTCCTGTCTTACTCAGTCATTACGAACAGGTTCTTTCCACCAATGATGATTCTGTACTAAAGTATGAACTTGCCAGTTAGGATCTGAATGAGGGTGGTCTAAATGATAGTGTCCTCCTCTGCTTTCAGTTCTATAGGCAGCACTTTTAAGAATCAGATAAGCAACATCGAGTAAATTATGCACTTGCGTCCACAGCTTCAGATATTGTTGAGCGTTGCTCGATGTAAAATCAGTTGAGTTTGGTGGATGTAAAGACAATAAGAATTTACTCAATTTGAGATTGGTGAATTGTTGTTGCCAAGATTCGATATTAGAAATTGCCTCGTTTAAACTCGATTGCTGGCGACAAATTCCAGCGGATTGCCAAACCAAACGCGGTATTTCACTGCGTAATTCTTTTAAATATTCATATTCATCATCTATTTCCTTGGAATCAATTTTAAATCTGTCCAAAGATAGATGTGCAGTTTGTACAGGCTGGTTTTTTTCTAACTGAAGACGAGACATTTGAGCGCCGAAAACTATGCATTCTAACAGAGAGTTGCTTGCTAAACGATTAGCTCCATGAACTCCCGTACTGGCTGTTTCTCCAACTGCGTATAAACCCGGAAGATGAGTTTGATTCATCAAGTCTGTTTGAATACCACCCATCCAGTAGTGGGCTGCGGGTGCGACGGGAATCGGTTCAGAAAATACATCAATTCCCCAGCGCTGACAAACTTTGACGATATTGGGAAAACGATAACGAATTTTTTCTGGAGGAATAGGGCGCATATCCAACCAAACATTGGCAGTTGCGGGGTCATTTTCTGTTTTTTGCAGATGAGTGAAGATAGCGCGACTCACGATGTCTCTGGGTGCAAGTTCGCCCTTGGGATGATAATCAAAGGCAAAACGTCGTCCTTGATTGTCAATTAAATGCGCTCCTTCACCGCGCACCGCTTCGCTGATTAAAAATCGCTCAGCACCTTGTTTAGTCAAAGCAGTAGGGTGAAATTGCACAAACTCTAAATCTCTGAGAATTGCTTGAGCGCGCCAAGCCATAGCTACACCATCACCAGTACTGATAGCTGGGTTTGTGGTTTGAGCAAAAACTTGACCTCCACCACCTGTAGCGAGTATCACCGCACCAGCCTGAATCCATCTCACTTGACTTTGATAAAATAAACTGATTCCTTGGGCGCGTTTAGTTTCGGGGTGCAGCCATAAATCTAAAGCTAAAGCTTGTTGAATAACTGTAATGTTAGGGCGTTGTAATACCTGAGCGCTAAGAGTAGTAATTACTTGGGAACCCGTGGTATCAGCAGCATGAAGAACTCGGTGACGAGAATGAGCGGCTTCTAAAGTTAAAGCCAATTCATTACCCCGACGGTCAAAAGCTACACCTAAATCTACCAAAGATTTAATGCATAATGAAGCTTCTTGAGCAAGGAATTCAACTACAGAGCGATCGCACAAACCAGCTCCAGCCGCGATGGTATCTTCAACGTGTAATTGAGGAGAATCTTCGGGTGAAACTGCGGCTGCAATACCTCCTTGCGCCCATTCACTAGCAGATAAAGAAATAGTATCCTTAGTAATTAAGCCTACTTGTAAATCTTCAGGCAAACAAAGGGCAGTATACAGTCCAGCTGCACCAGCACCCACTACTAAAACATCAAATTGGTTGTGAAGAGTGATTTCCGACAAGGTGGTAGATGGGGAATATAGGATTTTGGATTTTGGATTTTGGATTTGAGATTTGAGATTTGAGATTAAATTTGAGATTTTAGGGACAATGGGTTAAAAAAACGGCTGTTTATGAAAAAATATACTATTAGAGACGTAGCATTGCTACGTCTCTACATTTATTCAGAATTGGCTCAATTCAACACAAACCCTTGCCGCAGCACTAAGTTAATGTTGGGATAATTAACGGTTAATCCATGACTTATCTGTAAATCCCGTTATTAATGCGTTCAGCGCCTTCATTAAATATAGCTTCAGTTTTGGTAACAGTGAAGTTATCTAAGTTGGCTTGCAGACGTTTTTTCTGATTTTCCGTTAAGTCTTGAATATTGAGGACATCTTCTACATTTTCGTAAGGAGCATTAAATACTATCTTCTTCGCGAGTGTAGGATATAGTCCTCGATATCTTTGAAAAGCCCCTATATTGGTATTATTCAAGTCAATTTTGTCACCATAAACATCTGCGAGTCTATCATCTGCTCGATTTCGCAATATTCTAGATGAATCAATTGCGAGTACGGGAGTTTTGTTAACGGCAAATGCATCAAAATTTGCTGCTTGGGCTAAGTCTATGTTGCCCAAACATCCCCAAAATCCGATCAATAAACTAAATACTGTTACTAAATGCGCCAATCGTTTCACGATTTTCTACCTCTTTCCATCAAACTTACATAAAAGCTTTTAGCTAACTCTATTTCAGATGCCATTATCAGTTATCAGTTATCAGTTATCAGTCACGTTTATATTTGGGAAAGTTTAAGTCCCCCACCTTTATAAAGGTGGGAGCGCGTTGGTGGCGGGTTTAAATAGAACACCATACGCCCGTGTTTACTGTTCACTGTTCACTGTTCACTGATTTAATTATGGATAAATGACATCTGTTCATAGTCATTAGCTGCTAGCAAAACACAGCAGTCATCAAAAACTACTATACAGCTTATCAATATCTGTAATATTTACTCTTGAGGACTTTGAGCAATATTTTTACAAAAAATTATTAAAAATAAATCATTATCCATTGCATAGCCTCAAGCCACAACAGCAGCTATTAAAAATAAGCTGTCTACTAAGATTGTACTCAAAACCGCGCCACTAAAGGCATACCAGTGCAACTGCTTGTATTTTAAAGGTACAATCCCTACAGTTAATAAAACTACAGCTAAAACAACTGCCCAAGCAACTCCGGCTGGTGTTTTTACTTGTGCAAGTGCTGATCGCAATATCGGTGCAGCAAATTCTGGCTCTACAACCATAATTTGCCGCCAGTAAGGTATCAAGTCCACGATATAAAAATATATATCGGTTAATACCGTACCTAGTAGAGAACCAAAATAAAACCAGTTTCCTACTTTGCCCCAATTACGATATAAACACCAAATCGCAAAGGGTAAACCTATTGATTCTATAGGTAAATGCCATAATGGTTCCCACCGCAACCAGCCCCAGTATATCGAGCCTGCTAACCAACTCCAACTAAAACCTAAAACTAAATCTCCCCAAATATAGGTTCTACTCCGCGACATCAACAACTTACTTAACCATACCCATACAGCCGTCAAGCCTACACTTAACCACGGCAGCGTTCTCACTAATGGTGCTTCAATAAATACTGGTACCGATACCAACAGTACCGCCGCTGCGAATATGAGTAAACCTTGTCGAGATGTTACCTTTAGCCACGAAGCTATTAAGGAAGATGATGGAACAAATGTTATTCTCTCATTTTTCTCTCTCTCTAGGGGAATTGCCGTGCTACTCACATTTGCATTGGCGTTTAGCTCTATTTCTAAGGCTTCCAGACTTTCTACTGTTTGAATCACGGGGTTAAAAACTGTATTTGAATATAACGTATTATTAATCAAAATTTTTATTATTCCGTTACTTTACTTTACTTTTCTTAAGATATCAGATTGTTTTACTCACTGGAGTATTCATCGTCATAATCCCCCTGGGGGGCATATTCATAATACAACAATTGTAGTCAACTATGAAATCTTTAAAGAAATCACAAAAAATAAAGTCAAATTTACAGGTATGCTGTATCGAGAATTAGGCTTTGCGGTTCTCAAGGAACGGGAAAGGAATTTTTTAACTACTCTATTTTTTTCCTGTAAACGGTAGAGAAGCGGTTGAATGTGTAATAGCTCGTAACTACAGGTAGATAAGGTTTACTCATGGCTGTATCCAAACGTTTGTTGTTTCCTTTGTTGATGGTAGGAAGTAGTGTTTTATCATTAACGACATTTCCGTTGAAAGTTCTGAGTCAAGCGAGTACCCCTGTAGTGGATGGGGGTTCGCAAATGAATTTATGGCAAGGTATTGTTTTAGGGTTTGTGCAAGGTGCAACGGAATTTTTGCCCATCAGTAGCACAGCACATTTAAAAGCCGTACCAGTAGCACTTGGTTGGGGAGATCCAGGAGTTGCTTTTACTGCGGTGATTCAGCTTGGTAGTATTGCCGCTGTACTTTGGTACTTTTGGGGAGACTTGACAAGAGTGCTAACAGGAGCCTGGATTGCGATCGCCAGGAAAGATTATCAAAATACCGACTTCCGCATTGCCCTAGGGATTGCCATCGGTACATTGCCTATAGTATTTTTAGGACTTTTAGTCAAGTATTTGTTTAAAGAATTTTACGAAAATACTGT
>JBHJOU010000809.1:0-2716 GCA_050329355.1 Rivularia sp. (in: cyanobacteria) | reverse complement strand
AGCCCGATGAATCGCGGGTTCCTCTTCAGCATCAAGATATTCCTCATAAGCCAACCGTAATAACTTAAAATGTTCCGGTTCGTGAGCATCCAAACCATTAGGAAAAGCCTTTCAAAGCACGGGTAAACTTAAAAAAGGACCGTTTGCTTCAACTAAAGATAACCATTCAGCGTGATGACGGGGGGTAGACATTTATCAGTTAACAATGATCAGTTATCAATTATCATAATAGTTAAAAATATTACTCGTCTCTGTAAATTAGGGTTTATAGCGATAATTCTGTAATGAGTGCGTTACGGCAAATTATAATTTACTCAAACTATCATACATTTTCGTCGCCGTGACACACCCTACAATTTGTTAAAGAGGTAGTCGTCGAATGGAGAAATTAGAGCAATATCGATTATTTGTTCGCGAATTACTAAATAATCATGCCAAGCTAGAAGAAAATAATCCTTCTAATGAGATTGAATGTCAGTTGATTTTTGATACAGAACATGACCATTATCAACTTCTTGATATTGGTTGGGATGGACTTAAACGAGTTTATAACTGTTTCATCCATATAGATATCAAAGATGGTAAAGTTTGGATTCAGCGCAACATGACGGAAGCTGATTTGGCGCAAAATTTAGTGGAAATGGGTATACCCAAAGAGGACATTGTTATTGGTTTGCATCCAAGTTATAAACGTCCTTATACGGGTTATGGGGTTTGCTCGTAGTAAGGGATTTATCCCTTATTTTATTGAATGAGAGGGATAAATCCCTCACTACGAACTATTTCGCATAAAACTATTTATTACGTAAACCTTTCTCTCGTAAAAGCGTATCAAGCCAACTTTTATCTTCTGATTTTAAGGTCGGTACCGGGTCTTGATTATAATCAATACTTAGGTAATATCTAGCGCGATTGTAAATACCATTAAGTAAAGATTGTAAATCTAAAATTATTTCTGTATCTTCTGACTGCAAAGGTAATGAAAAAGTGGGAATGGGTTCTCTAACGCTAAAACCGTACAACTTAGCTTGAGGACGAAGCTCGCTTCTACTGACAATGATGCGATAATCAGTTGGCTTAATATCTTCTAAAACAGCCATTGGTTTTCCATTTCTAAGTAAATCAATTTCTATAAGATGAGAAAGACTTGCTAAAACTTGTTTTCGTTTGCGTTCGTATGCTTTTCTTCCTTCACCAGCACGCTTATTTTTAGGAGATAAAATTTCTATTGTAGTAACAACAAAACCCGTCGCAACTTCTCTTATTTCTAAATAACTTTCCTTAACATTTTCCGGTATCGGCATTGTTACTGTAACACCTTCTGATGCAGAAACTTCTGTTTTAACTAACGAATGGTGAGGTAATTTATCTTTTTGAGAAAAAACAGCAACATCAGGAATACCCACCAAAACCGAATCCGAATCATCGCTTAAATAAGTACGTTGTTCGATTGCAACTCGATATTGTGGAGGAATATTGACTTCGATCGCATCAGCTATAGCTGTAATTAGTCTATGATGCACTTCCGACCAAAATACATTATTTTCCAAATAAGGATTCATTCCTGGAAACGGAGAATTCATGACTTTACTCTCCACAAGTAAGCGATTCTTCGATTTTATCTCAAATTATTTTGCTCGTAGTAAAGGATTTATCCCTTACCTTAATTTACGGATTTTGCGGTTGGTTGATATTTTATTCAGTACTGACACGATTGTCACAATACGGGGGTTGGTGCGCCACAGCAAATTATAATTTACTCAAACTATCATATATCTTCGTCGCCGTGACACACCCTACAATTTTAATATGAGAGGGATAAATCCCTCACTACGAACTATTTCGCTAATTTCTGGGGAATTAAGTAGGTTACTGCTAAGGGGAATAATCTTGGTGTGGGATTGGCAAATCTGGCTTCGATTGCTGCTACTTCTCGCTCAATTTCTGCTGGGATTTGCTCTAACCTTACTTTTAAACTATTGATATTACGCTCAAATTGTTCCTTTTCATTTGTATTAAATAATTCTAACTGTTTGTATTCTGGTTCGTTCAATTCCTCGGTAATACTCCGCTGTAATTCTGTTAATATCGCTGTAATATCTTCTATTTCTTTTTCGGCTCGTTTATCTAATTGATTTTGCAAGCTTTGCGCTCTTTCTTCTTTACGTTTCTGTAAGGATTGCATTAATGCTTCGGAATTTTTATCCCACAGTTGCACGAGTTTTTCTCTAATACTTTCCGGTGCTATATCGGGTAATGCTGCGTTTAAAGCTTTTTGTACTTCCATTACACCCATCCGTTTAAATTTCCCTTCTTTTAATAATCCTCCTGCTGTAATTACCTGTTCGTGTAGTCGCTGTTGGTCGCTTCCTAAAATTACTAATCTACCGTATGCTATAACCGCAGGGGCTTCTAATGCTGAATTAGGTACCAATCTTGCCGTAACTCGATGCAATCCTTTTTTACCTTCTTTTGACCATACCTCGGCACGTAACAAACGCAAACACATTTGCACCAAACGATGATTCAAATGCGCTAATACTACATCATCTCTACCGTGAGCTAATTCTGGATCGAATACAAGCGGACGAATTTCCTTGGTGTGGGGATGAGCTAAACCTTCGCTACATACAGCCCAACTGCTTTTTAATGGTGGTAAATGGAATCTCCCACCAATTCCTTCTACAGGTATTAAAGCTGGCTGCTGGGCTATTTC
>JBHJOU010000597.1:0-6981 GCA_050329355.1 Rivularia sp. (in: cyanobacteria) | reverse complement strand
AACCATTCTACAGATTTATAAGTACCAAAAACATGGTCCCACCAATCCACAGCTAAACCAAAGTTATGTTCCCACATTCCATATTTATGATGTACGTAATGTACTGGCATTTTCATCCAGAAACATTTAGTGGGGTTTTCATGCTGCAATTGATGAGCGTATGCGGAAAATGCGGCATAAGTTAAACTACCGAGCAACCAACCCAAACCAGCATCCCAAGAATAGAGAAACATTAACAGCATGGCTACCAAACCACCAACTGTGTAATCGCGAAACTCCCAGATTACTCCTTGTGCTTCGTTACGACGATGATGATCACGGTGACGTTCACCAATTTTACGATTAACGTGCATCAGCCGATGCAGCCAGTATTCTACTAAACTCGCAAGTACGAAGGCAATGATCAAACAAATTATTGCTCTGGAAGCACTTAATAATACAGGATTCATATAAGATTGTGAAGGAATAAATAAACTAATATTTGTCTCGTAGTTCATCTTAACAATTTCTCAGAATGATAATTGCGTTTCATATTACTGATTATGCAGAGGTGATACTATCAACATTTCTACATTTCGGATTGTAACTCTGTAGCAATTTCTTCTAATATTTGGGATACACCACGGGGTTGCCAACCTAATTTTTCACGGGCTTTGCTGGCATCAACTCGCACGCAGCGGTCATACAGATAATGTATTCGTTCTTTTCCTATGGGTGGATTCCACGATAATATTTTGCCTATGGGGTCAAGAATATTACCGATTACTCTAACTATGGGTTGGGGAACTTCCGCAGGTGTGGAAATACCTGTTTGTTTACTGATAATTTCAAACATTTCGCGGGAGGGAACTTCACCAGCAGAAATTATATAATGTTCTCCTCGTTCACCTTTTTCTGCTGCCAATATCATCGCGTTTACCAAGTCATCTACATGAACGACTCCAGTAATGCGATCGCCACCTACCCAAAATTTTAATTTATCTTGCAAAAATAGTTTAAATACTGGTCCGAAATGCGGGTCATCTGCACCTAGTATACCGGATGGCATGACGCTGACTACGGGTAAACCAGTTGCAGCATACTTATCAACTAGCTGCTGTGCTTCGTATTTAGTACTATCGTAAGCTGAGGAAAAGTTTTCTTGAATTCTTTCAAAGGTTTCATTTATGACTTTACCTTTAGTATCGCCGTAAATACCTATAGTGCTGCAATATACCATTTTCGAGATTTCCATCTCTTTAGCAATTTCTAAAACGGCTTGGGTTCCATCAACGTTTACCCGTTCCATTTGCGCTGCATCGACTAAACCTAGTTCCACGAAAGCTGCTGTATGAAATACTGTATCAACATCTTTCATCGCTTGACGCAGAGCGTTGCGGTCGGTAATATCTCCTGTAACTAACTGTATTTCTGTATCTTTTAATCTTATTAAATTGCTAGAATTCCGTACCAACCCAACAACAGAATTACCACGCTGTTGTAGCGCTTTTACTAAGTGCGAACCCGTAAAACCATTGGCACCTGTTACTAAAGCTTTCATAATGTTTTCTCGTAAATTCGATAAGTCTTATAAATTTTGCCACCTGCGGCTTCAATTAATTTTCGGGAAGGGGAATTATTTTCCCAAACTGTGGAAAGTTCTGCTCTTTTATAAGGTTTACCTTTTTTAATTCCTCCCTGCATTCCCAAATAAATTAAACCTAAAGGAACCATTTTACGACGGTATTCCGGTAAACTACAAATCACAATTACTCTTCCTTGGTCAATTTGCCGACGATACCAAAGAAATTTCAGAATTCCCAACCAATTTAGTTTACCGTTAACCTGTTTTAAAGCAATATTATAATCGGGTAAACCCATCCAAAAACCGACCATTTTACCGTTATCTTCAGCAACGGGAAATACATCTGGATCTACTAATGATTGTAATTCTTTAGCTTCGTCAAGAAATTCTTCTTCGGTACGAGTAGTTGAACTATAGTTATTCGCAAAAGTTGTCGTAAACAATTGATAAAGACTGCGACAATCTTGCTCAAAACCTTCTCCTTTAGTGCGGAGGGGACGAAAATTAATCCCAGATTTACAAGCAATATTGTAACCTTTTTCAAATTTTGGATCTAAAATCAGATCCAAAGGAAAATCATAAGCATAAGCGTCATTACCTTTGTCATAACCAGCCTTTTCCATAAATTCTGGATAATAAGGCGGATTATAAGGTGTCATCATCATTGGTGGAGAATCAAAACTATCTACTAAAAACAAACAACTATTATGAGTAGATAAATTAATTGGTCCTCTAACGAAATTCATACCGCGATCGCGCAACCATTGACAAGCAGTTTCTAATAAACTGTTAGCAACCTCAAAGTCTTCTATACATTCAAAATAACCAAAAATTCCGATATTTTTAGCTTCGCTTTCTATTAATCGCCGATTTACAGCCGCGACAATTCTTCCTAAAGGTTGACCATTTGGTTGCGAAACAGCGATAAACTGTTGAAATTCGCCGTATTCCAAAAAAGGATTATTTTCTGATTTTAATTGTTTGGCTACACTACTGCGAATGGGTGGAACCCAATTGGGATAATTTTTATATACATTAAAAGGCACATCGAGAAACATTTCTCTTTGTGCATCAGTGGTTACAGCCGATACTTGAAAATTTTGGGTTTGAGTAACCATATTCAGTAGTAAAGCTTAGTTTTCATTAAAAAAGTTACAGTCTAATAGTTATTTCTAAGGTTTTTATTAGCTTATTTTAATTATTTATATAAACCTTCCCTCTTCCCTCTTCCCAAATACTTAGTATTGGTGTCAAAATAAATTAAACAAGTAGTGTGGGCATCTTGCCCCCTTTTGGGAAATAGCAAGCGAGACGCTTGCACTACTTATTTTGAGATGATTCCTTACTTATCTATATTCTGCGCTAGGTTAATAGGTGAAGTGTTATTGATAATTTCCCGTGCTGCACTGCAAATATCCAGGTGTACTTTTAAGTTTTGCTGTATTACTTTCAACTTTAACAGCCTGTGCAAATACTCCGTTTGCCAAAAATATCGAGCAATCCTTGCAAGCTGACTCTAGATTGAAAGAGAATCCAGTTATTTTCGGTGCTAAGCAGGTAAATGATACTCAAAAGCAACCGACAAAAAGTTTACCAGCAGATTTTCCCCAAAATATTCCCATATATCCTAATGCTGAATTACAGTCAATTACCCCAACTAACGATAATACAGGAAAATTCTCCGCTCGCTGGTTTAGTTCCGATCCGAGTAATTTTATAGTTGATTTTTATCGTAAAGAATTGCGCTCAAATCAGTGGGAAGTTATCCAACAACCCGAAGATGGACAACAAGGTGAATTTACAGCACAGCGTAATAATTCAGAGGTGAAAATTTCTGTTGAACCGAAAACTGTTGCGAATACACAACCGAATCAACCGCAAACAAGTACCGAATTAATAATTGAGTACTCAGCTAGCACTACTAGCCAAACAACCCCAACTCCCAATCCTTCGATTACAAATAATCCCGATTTTATCGGTCCAGTACAACCTGGAGATACAATTACTCAATCGGAACTTCCTCAAACTGTAATTGAGTCGCAACAGTTTGACGATTTGAATAAAGCACCCCAAGAATTACAAGCATATATCCAGGATTTAGCTGCATTGGGTGTGTTATCGGTTCCCACTAATGCTGCAAAAACGAACAGCGCTACAAACGAGTTTCAACCCAATGCAAATATTACTCGTCGGCAATACGCACGCTGGTTAGTTACGGCAAATAACGCGATGTATAGTAACTCGTCTTCTAAGCAAATTCGCTTAGCTGCGGCAGCAAATACAAGTGCTTTTAGCGACGTTACAAACACAGATCCAGATTTTGCGGCAATTCAAGGATTAGCCGAAACGGGATTGATTCCTAGTGCTTTATCAGGTGATTCTACACAAGTATTATTTCGTCCTGATGCACCGTTAACCCGCGAACAATTACTTTTGTGGAAAGTCCCTCTTGATAGTCGTCAAGGTTTACCTAATGCTTCTTTGGATGCAGTCAAACAAACTTGGGGTTTTCAAGATGCAGCAAAAATTGACCCCAAAGCCCTGCGAGCCGTTTTAGCAGATTACCAAAATGGCGAACAATCAAATATTCGTCGGGTATTTGGCTATACAACATTGTTTCAACCGAAGAAAGCTGTAACTCGTGCTGAAGCTGCTGCTGCTTTATGGTATTTCGGTACGGAAAATGAAGGGGTATCCGCAAAAGAGGCTTTGAAGTTAAAGCAATAGTAAATAATACTCAAAAAAAACGGGTTTGTACGATAGCAACGAGTTTGCTGAAAGTAGGGAGCGAGACGCTCCCACTACAACTTTCTGCCCAATAATTGCGATTCGCAATTTTGTCTATTAAAAATCAAAATTTAAGGATTTATCCGTAATCAACCTGCAAAATATTGATTGTATTTATGTATAAATTAAGTGCCTATTTCAATGGTACAAAATATCTGTAAAGTTGATTGTTTTAGTTAATCAAGTATTGAATATAACTTTAGATTAGATAAAAGTATCATGAATCAAAAGTTATAAATTATACCTATGGTTATATGATGAAATTTATCTATAATTAAGTTATACGTGCTTTCTTAATTAGCACAACAGGGATAGCATAACTGTAATAAACACGTATTGCGCTTCATATGCCGTATAAAAACAGTTGATTGTACTGAGCCTGTGACCTTAAGCACTTAGTTAAGTTAAAGCCATAGTGTGAGGACTAAAAAATGTTAAATCAAAGACTAAAGGTATCGCTGTCAGCGAGCTTTATTGGTTGTTGTTTTGCTGTGGGTATTGGTATGGGTTTGTTGTCTCGTCTTCAGGTAGAAACACCAACAGATAATGCAATATCAGTAAAAACGACAACAGCACCATCATTATCAACAGATTCTGTAAAAATCCCAACTACTAATAAACAAAATCTTGCAAAATCGCCGGTACTCAGCGGTGCAACGGCGGGCAGTAAAGCAACCGGCGTTTCCCGATCAATTGTCATTCAAGCGGTTGGAGATGTGATTCCGGGTACAAATTATCCTAATCACAGACTTCCAGCGGATTCTAATCAATTAATACCAAAATCGGTAAGAGCTTATTTAAATAGAGCAGATTTGCTATTTGGAAACTTTGAAACAACCTTAACTAATTATCCTTATTCAGCAAAAGATATTAGTCGAGGACAGGTATTTGCTTTTCGTTCTCCACCAGAATATTCCCAGCTATTTGCTGATGTTGGATTTGATGTATTTAACATAGCCAATAATCATGCAAAAGACTTTGGAATGCAAGGTTTTAAAGATACTGTAAACAATCTCAAAAATGTTGGTATCGAAACAGTAGGTCATAAAAATGAAATTCTTTATTTAGAAAAAAATAATAATAAAATTGCGATGATTGGGTTTGCACCCTATGATATGTATAATTCTATTCATGATTTAAAAACAGCCACTTCACTTGTTAAAAAAGCTAGAGAAAAAGCCAATATAGTAATTATATCTATGCACGCTGGTGCTGAAGGAACTGGTGCATTGCATACTAAAAATAAAACAGAATATTTCTATGGAGAAAATCGCGGAAATTCGATTCAATTTGCTCGGACAATGATTGATGCAGGAGCAGATTTAGTATTAGGACATGGGCCTCATGTACCGAGAGCCATGGAAATGTATAATGGGAAATTGATTGCTTATTCTTTAGGAAACTTTTTAGGATATCGGACTTTATCAACTGTTGCACAAGCTGGTTATTCGATGATATTGGAAGTTAAAATGACTCCTGAAGGAAGCTTAGAACAAGCGAAAATTATTCCGGTACGTATGGATAAACAAGGAATTCCTTACATTGACCAAAATTTTAATACTGTACAGTTAGTACGTTCTTTAAATAAGCATGATTTTCCAGATTCCAGCGTCGAGATTAATCAAAAAGGAGAATTGATAGTAGCTAATTCTCAATAAACGATTAATAAGAAGTCGGGTTTTTACGAAGATTGTATGTTGTTACAGATTATTTATCTTAAAAACCCGACTTCTATAATCGTAAAGTTTCTTGATTTAAAACTTGATTTAATTTACCGCTACGATAACCTTCTAAATCTAAAGTTACATAAATAAAACCAAATTCTTGAAAAGCAGATACGATTGATTTTAAATCTGTATTTACGATAAAATTCGGAATTTGTTCTGGTGGTAATTCGATACGTGCTGTATCATCTTGAGAACGAACTCGTAAATTATTCCATCCTAGTTTACGTAAATACACTTCCGCTCTGCCAACTCGTTGTAATTTATTGATGGTAATCTCTTCACCATAGGGAAAGCGAGAACTCAAACAAGGTTGTGCTGGTTTGTTCCACCAAGGTAAATTTAAATGTTGGGAAATTTGACGAACTTCTGCTTTACTTACATTAACTTCTGCTAAAGGAGAGCGCGCACCTCTTTCTTTTGCAGCTTGAATACCCGGACGATAATCGTGTAAATCGTCTGCATTTACTCCATCTATTACATAAGGATAACCCCATTTTTTAGCTAAAGGTTTTAAGGTATCGTGTAATTCGCTTTTGCAAAAATAGCAGCGGTTAACGGGGTTAGAAGTGTAGTTGGGATTTTCCATTTCATGGGTTTCGACAACTTGATGAGCAATCCCAATCATTGCTGCTTGAATTTTGGCATCTTCCAACTCTTCTGGTAATAAACTCGGTGAAACGGCAGTTACTGCTAAAGCCTTATCTTCCAAAACATCATAAGCAATTTTAGCAACTAAAGTACTATCAACCCCACCGGAATAAGCAATTACAGCCTGTTCCATATCTTTGAATAAAGCTTTTAATTGCTCTAGTTTTTCTATATACATCATGTCCCAATCCAAGGGCAAAATTATAATTTAATACCACTTTATTTCTTCTATTTTAAGATAAATATAAGTAATCG
>JBHJOU010000508.1:0-2454 GCA_050329355.1 Rivularia sp. (in: cyanobacteria) | reverse complement strand
TTGTCTCCCCATCCCCCTTACCCCTTGGGTAATAACTTACCAACGGTGCGATTTTCTGCGGTGAAAGTTTGTTTGGCGACTTTCATCACATCTTGTGCAGTTACAGCTTGAATTTTTTCTAACTGTGCAAATAAATTCTTCCAAGAACCAGTTTTGATTTCATATTCTAATAACTGTTGCGCCATGCCCATATTAGAATCGAGAGAACGTAATAATCCTGCACGAGCATTAGTTTTAACTCGCTCTAATTCTTGTTCGGAAACTGGTTGTGTTTTCAAAGCTGCAATTTGTTCTCCTAATGCTGCCGCTACCTCATCAACGGTGTGTCCCGGAGCAGTTAAAGCGTAGAACAACATTAAGTTAGGATATTTATCACCGGGAAATCCACTAAATCCTTGAGCAGTGAGTGCTAATTGTTGCTTTTCTACCAAGGATTGATATAGTCGCGAAGTACGTCCATCACTGAGCAAACCACCGATAATGTCATAAACTGCATTGTCTGGATGGTTAAGACTGGGACGATGATAACCTTCTAAATACCAAGGTTGAGAAGGTAGATTTAATGTAAATTCTCGCTGTTGGGTTTGTTGTGGTTCCGTTGGCAGTTTCTGTTCCGGTTTGGGTTTAGCTTCATAACGTCCAAAGTAAGCTTGAGCTATTTTTTGAACTTCAGCAGGGTTGACATCTCCCACAACCGCCACTGTTAGATTACTCGGTACATAGTACTTCTCGAAAAATTGCTGTACGTCTTGAGTTGTCAAATTGCGGATATCTTCGTCATAACCAATTACCGGACGTTTGTAAGGATGTTCTTGAAAAGCAGTATCATTAAACTTTTCAATCATTTGTCCGATGGGTGAGTTATCTACCCGCATTCGTCTTTCTTCTAGAATTACATCTTTTTCCTTGTAAAACTCCCGTCGTAATTCAGGATTGAGAAAACGTTCCGACTCCAAAGACATCCACAGTTCTAACTTATTCGCAGGAAAGCTGTAAAAATATTTAGTCGCTTCTGTAGAAGTAGTCGCATTTAAACCTACTCCTCCCGCTTGTTCGACAATTCTACCTAATTCATTTTGATTGACAATTTCAGCAGCTTGAGCTTCCAATTTTTGAAATTGAGCTTGGAGTTGAGCAACTCGATTTTTTTGTCCGGCTTTTTGCGCTTGTTGAATTTGGGCTGCTAATTTATCTATTCTATCCAGCAACACTTTTTCTTGAGCGTAATTTTTCGTACCAATTTTATCAGTACCTTTAAAAGCTAAATGTTCTAAAAAGTGGGCAACACCAGTCTTTCCAACAGGTTCATCTACTCCACCAACATCAGCATACGTCAAAAAAGAAACTACTGGTGCTTGAGGTCGTCGTAAAACAATGAACTTCATCCCATTATCTAGCTTAAACTCCGTTAAATTTTCAACAACCCGATCTAAATAAGGTTGAATCGAAGTTTCATTAGATTGACTTGGGGTTGCAGTTTGAGCAAATGCGACTCCTGGTACAAACAAACAGTAGAAAACTAATCCTAAAAATAATCCGACTAGCCGACGTGAAAAATTTCCCATAATTATCCTTTTAAACTTTAACTTAGCAAGAGTACCGCTTAAGGTGATTTCCCCGGAATTTGGGTCTATCTGTGTTCTCAGTAACCTTCAGGCATTAATCTTATATTAAGGATTTGGTACTTGTTGTACTTAACGTTAGACAATAATGCTACAAATGCAGTTCCGGCGCACTCTCTATACCTGATATTATTATTTATGCGAGCTTTTAAATCCCCTCCCCCAGAAACACAAACACGCGATCGCATTTTGCAAGCAGCACAAAAGTTGTTTGCTTCCCAAGGGTTCGACGGTACTACTACTCGTGACTTAGCACAAGCAGCAGGTGTTGCAGAAGGAACTCTATTCCGTCATTTTTCTAATAAAAAAGCAATCTTAGTTGAAGTCGCAACCGCTGGCTGGGTAGACATTCTTACCGATTTACTCACCGAATTAAGCGAAATGGGTAGTTACAAAGCCGTAGCCCAAGTGATGCGTCGTCGGATGTGGAATTTACAAAAAAACGCCGACATGATGAAAGTTTGTTTCATGGAAGCCCAATTTCATCCCGACTTACGCGATCGCATTCAAAAAGAAGTTATTGATAAAATGACTCATGTTGCCGAAGCTTTCTTTCAATCGGCAATGGACAAAGGAATCTATCGCAAGACAGATGCGAAACTTGTCGCGCAGGTATTCTTAGGAATGTTCGCCGTCGCCGGCTTTTCCCACGAAACTCTTATGGAACCCAATGCTTCCCCCCAAGAAAAACAAAAAATGGCAGAAGGATTAGCGGATATATTTCTCAATGGGGTATTGGAAAAAGAATGAGGAGTTAGGAGTTAGGAGTTAGGAGTTAGGAGTTAGGAGTTAGGAGTTAGGAGTTAGGAGTTAGGAGTTAGGAGTTAGGAGT
>JBHJOU010000429.1:0-5839 GCA_050329355.1 Rivularia sp. (in: cyanobacteria) | reverse complement strand
AATTTTAACTTTAAAGTTGTTCCTTCATATCCGAGTTTGTATCCCCACTGTTGATTTTTCTTCAAATTAAAAATATATTGCACCGCACCGGAATTTATTCCTGGAGAGGGAGGTATTTGCTGCCAATCTATGCGTGATATAAACGGATTGTCATTAAATGGAATGGTGTCGGTTTGAGCAATAGTATTATGCAGCGTTAAGGTAAATTTATCTGAATCCTGCTTGACACTTACAGGAACAGGAGTTTGCAAGGGAAAACTTACCAAAGTTTCGGTTTGAGATTGACTAGAAGCAACGCTGCGAATAATTGTATTGGGGATAATAGCATTGGGTAAAGTCACAGTTTCCCCGCTCTTAATCCAACCACCATACTCTAAACGCAGCCATTCACCAGTTTTACCAGTTACAGCCGAACGGGTACCCTTTGGTAATGGCGTTAGTCTAGAATGATTAGTAGAAGGGCCAGTACGAGCCACACCAAACTCAGCATTTACTTCTACAACTGGCAAATTTGCTTTTTGTAGAATGCTTATCTTTCCAGGGGCTTCTTGAGTTATTGTTTGACCATTAAGAGTTAGTTGATATGTTGGTGAAGCAAATTCAGCAGCAGATTCGATTGTGGTACAACCAGAATATTCGCTCTTTATAACCTTTTGGGGTTGATTCGTTCCTGTTAAAGCCGCTAAGTTACTTGGCAACTGTGCCTGTGGTGGTTGAAGTAAAAGAGGGAATTGTTTATTTTCACTCAATTTTACAGATACTGTAGCGCTTGGAGGTGCGATCGCGCTAAAACATATAAGTTCTCCTGGAAGTCTAGCAATATCAACCTGTGGAATTAATGAATCTTTGGCAAACGCTAATCCTTGAGGTAACTCAAGTTGGTCGTTTAGCCTAGTTACTTTAATTTGAATTTCTTGGGATAGATGGCGAATTGTAAACAAGTTCTCCCCTACTTGTAAAGGGAAACTAGGTGCAAAATGACCGGATTGAGAACGATTAATTGGTTTACCATTTATCAAAACTTGTCCGGTTGGTGAAGCCGTACCAATGAAAAAGATTTTATCCGAAGTTGTTTTGTGGTTTGTCGGGGGATAAACCACTTTCAGGGATTGTTGTTGTGCCGAAGCTAAGTCGGGAGTCGCGATAGAAGCTAGTAGTACTAATCCTAACAGTGGTTTCACGTCGATATTACACAAGATTCTCAACATCTACTGTGGCACAATGACGGGATGTAATTTTTAGAAGTTGCTTGAAACTTAAAAATCCTATGACGAAATTCGTATTTGTTACTGGTGGCGTAGTTTCCAGTATCGGTAAAGGAATTGTAGCAGCAAGTTTAGGCCGTTTGCTAAAATCCCGCGATTATTCAGTATCGATACTCAAACTCGACCCATATATTAATGTTGATCCAGGAACCATGAGTCCGTTTCAACATGGTGAAGTTTTCGTCACCCAAGATGGTGCTGAAACCGATTTGGATTTGGGACATTATGAACGCTTCACGGACACTTCTATGTCCCGTCTCAACAGCGTTACCACTGGTTCTATTTACCAATCTGTAATCAACCGAGAACGGCGCGGTGACTATAACGGTGGTACCGTACAGGTAATTCCCCACATCACCAACGAAATCAAAGAAAGAATTACTCGTGTCGCCCAAAGTGCTAATCCTGACGTAATAATTACTGAAATTGGTGGAACGGTAGGCGATATTGAATCCCTACCGTTTTTAGAAGCAATTCGTCAGTTTCGCAAGGAAGTAGGACGAGAAAACGTGCTGTATATGCACGTAACTTTGATACCCTGGATTGCTTCCGCTGGCGAATTGAAAACTAAACCAACTCAGCATTCGGTGAAAGAACTGAGGTCTATTGGAATTCAACCAGATATACTAGTTTGCCGGTGCGACCGTCAACTACCAGAAGGAATAAAAGAAAAATTATCGGCATTTTGTGACGTACCAGTTGAATGTGTAATTCCCTGCATCGACGCTAAAAGCATTTACGAAGTACCGTTAATTTTAGAACAAGAAGGATTGGCAATCCAAACCCTTTCCTTACTTCAGATGAAGCAACAGTCACCAGATTTACAGGAATGGCAGACCTTAGTCAAGCGGATGTATAACCCCAATTATCGCGTAGAAGTCGCCATCGTTGGTAAATACGTCCAGTTGAGCGATGCTTATATTTCAGTCGTTGAAGCACTGCGTCACGCTGCGATCGCAACTCGTGGAGAATTACATATACGCTGGATAAATTCGGAAGAATTGGAAACCGAACCACCAGAAATGCATTTGCAGGGAGTGGATGCAATAGTCGTACCGGGAGGTTTTGGTTCTCGCGGTATTGATGGTAAAATAGCCGCCATCAAATATGCTCGCGAACGACAAATACCATTCTTAGGTTTATGTTTAGGAATGCAGTGCTGCGTAATTGAATGGGCAAGAAACGTAGCCAAATTAAAAGATGCTCAAAGCGCCGAATTTGACGAAAATTGTCTGAATCCAGTAATTAATTTGCTGCCAGAACAACAGGATGTAGTTGATTTAGGCGGTACAATGCGCTTGGGTGTATATCCCTGTCATATCGTCCCCAATACCCTAGCCTTTAAATTATACCTCGAAGAAAAAACCCTGGAAAGACACCGCCATCGTTACGAATTTAATAACGCTTACCGAAGCTTATTTTTAGAATCGGGTTACTTAATTGGTGGAACTTCCCCCGATGGAAGATTAGTAGAAATAGTCGAACTACCCGAACATCCCTTCTTTATTGCTTGTCAATTTCATCCAGAATTTTTATCACGTCCGAACAAACCACATCCGTTATTTCAAGGTTTAGTACAAGCAGCTATTAACCGTTCTCGCGAACTCGATGGATTAACAACACCCGTTCAAGTGTCTTAGAATTTCCAGAGTATTTACTCACAACGAGAAGCCGGTAAAGGCTTTATACTCTGAATACTAAGTGTTGCATTAATCATGTTTCGTCCAAATTAAAGGAAAATTTAAGGAGAAGTTGTGACGTATTGGGTAAAAATCTACTACGAAAAAAAAGAATATGTAGTTGATTTTAAGCGCGTTACAGCTTTCTGCTGCGAACCAAACGGTCGGGTGACATTTTGGTTGCCAAATAGTGCCATACCGATCGTGATTATCCCCCACAACAACCAAGAAGATTACCAAAAAATTCTGGAATACATCGAACGTGTCAACAAATCGGAATCAGAAGGTGCGTATTGGGTAAAAATCTCTTACGAAAGGAATGAATACGTTATCAACCTCAAATGTATTTCATCCTTTTGTCACGAACCAAACGGTAGGATCACCTTTTGGCTGCCCGACAGCAGCATACCCGTAATTATCAATCCTGCAAGCAATCCCGAATCTTATGAAAAAGTCCTACACTACATTCATCAAACAACGGGATATTCTTTAAATAAAAGTTGACAGTTGACAGTGGACGGTTGACAGTTGAGAGCTGATGGTTGTTGGTTGTTAGTTGTTAGTTGCTGGTTGTTAGTTGTTTCTCCACTGTCAACTGTTCACTGTCAACTATCCACTATCCCTTAACTATTTTCTCAAACGCTAATTTCGCAGCACCTAACATCCCCGCAGCATTACCCAACTCCGCTCTGATTATCTGCAAGTTTACGCGGGATGTGGGCATTACTCGCCGCTCAATTTCTGCTTTCATTGATGGTAAGAAAAACTCAAAACTCGCACTAACTCCACCCCCAATTACCACTGCTTCAGGGGTTAGTACGTAGATCAAACTTGTAATTCCAATTCCTAAGTGCTTGCCATATTCTTGCCAAAATGTCAATGCTTGAGCATCTCCTTTTTCAGCTAAAGCACCTAATTCCGCTGGTTCTTTACCAGTGCGGCGACGAATGGCAATTATCGAGGTATGCTGCTCCAAAGAACCTTGATTGCCGCTTTTGCACTGGTGACCATCGGGAATTAAACCAATTAAACCCAACTCTCCAGCGGCTCCAAAACTTCCCGTAAATAACTTACCATCAAGAAAAATCGCTCCACCGACACCAGTTCCTAATGTTAATAAAATAAAATTTTCATAAAACCGACCCCCACCCAACCAAGCTTCACCTAACCCCGCACAATTTGCATCATTATCAATAATTGTGGGTTTACCAATTTTTGCTTCCAAAATATCCGCTAAAAAAACATTCCGCCATTGAGGAAGGTTGATGGCAATTTTGGCAATACGTCCAGTAGCATCAGCAGGACCAGGAGTTCCCACACCAATCGCCACAGCCTTTCCTTCTGGGTCAATTTTTGCTACTGCATCAACAATAGCTTCCACCACCGCTTCCGGAGTAGCCGGTTGGGGAGTATGCACAGTTAGTGATTTTAAACAAGAACCATCGGACGTAAATCGTCCTAATTTTATTGCCGTCCCTCCCAAATCAATACCAATTACTTGAGTTAGCACTTTTTTCAATTTTCAATTATCAGTGACCAGAAAGTTTCTTTAATTGGTTCATCGGCATGAACTTCTTGCAAACGTAAATCAGCTATTTTACTCGAATCAAAACTATGCGCCCGTAAAGCCATTACAGGTTCACCCTGCAAAATACCAGATATCGCAACAAACAACATAAAACCACCAGCAGCAGCAGCAATCAAGGAAATTTTATCTTTTACCATAATTTCTCAATAATAGGAGTTAGGAGTTAGGAGTTAGGAGTTAGGAGTTAGTTGACAGTTGATAGTAATTTTTCACCTTTAACCTTTAACCTTTAACCTTTAACCTTTGACCTTTAACTATTGTCGTTTCCTTAAACGGGGATTGACAAACTCATTCAACCCTTCACCGAGTAGGGATAACCCTACTACCATCGTTGTCATCGCTAATCCGGGGAAAAGAGTAGTCCACCAAATCCCTGTAGGAAGTGCAGCTAAGGCTTGTTTCAAATCGTGTCCCCATTCTGGTACTTCTTCGGGAAGCCCCAATCCTAAAAAGCCCAAACCTCCCAATACCAAAATGGCATCGGCGGCGTTTAAGGTGAATAATACGGGTACGCTTTGAATCACATTTAAAAATAAATACCGTGAAAGTACTTGCCAAGTATTAGCACCAATTGCTTGTGCTGCTTCTATAAAGACTTCAGTTTTAACACTTACCGTATGGTTACGAACAACTCGGTAATATTGCGGTACGTAAGCAATACTAATCGCCAGCGCCGCATTTAAAATTCCCCGTCCCACAACAAACGCCAAAGTCACCGAAAGCAGTAATCCCGGCAAAGTATAAATGCTATCCATAATAAATAGCAAAACCTTATCCAATCTACCGCCAATATAGCCGCTTAACATACCCAAAGGCACGCCAACTAGCATACTTAATCCAGTCGCTAATACTACTACCTGCAAAGCCGCTTGAGCGCCAAAAATAGTCCGAGAAAAGATATCATAGCCCAAGCGACTGGTACCAAACCAGTGTTTTAATGAAGGCGGTGTATGAATTGGGTTATCTAAAAACTCAGTTGGGTTTTGCAGCAATCCTAAGTTTTGAAGAACAGGAGCAAACAACGCTAGAAAAATAAACACCAAAGTCATCGTTAACCCAACCAACATTAACTGTTGAGAAAGGCTAGGTTTTTTATTGATGAAAGGTAAAAATCTCGGCA
This sequence comes from Rivularia sp. (in: cyanobacteria), assembly GCA_050329355.1. Classification (GTDB taxonomy): domain Bacteria; phylum Cyanobacteriota; class Cyanobacteriia; order Cyanobacteriales; family Nostocaceae; genus Rivularia. The sequence goes on along the minus strand of JBHJOU010000429.1, from coordinate 187 downwards.
GAAAACCTTTAGCAGCGGTCATAAATTAATGTATAAGTTAGGGGTTATGAGTTTTGAGTTTTAAATTATAGTAGTTACTTTGTCAACTCAAAACGCAAAAATTAACATTTTAAAGGGAATAGGTTGGCTTCGCGGCGCACGAAGAATAATGATGCTCAACAAGAAATTAAGCAAAGCGCTGTAACCC
>JBHJOU010000987.1:0-13986 GCA_050329355.1 Rivularia sp. (in: cyanobacteria) | reverse complement strand
TGTTCGGAGCAATAATTAATTGACGACGCGCTATTGATTCTATCAGTTTTGAGATGTTAGGGCGATCGCCCCAGGTACACCCAAACTCTAGCGCTAGGGTTTCTAATTCGGCTTTATCTCTATCTGATATTGAAAGTGTTATGGATTGACCTTTTCTACTCATTTATTTGTACGGACACTTTTATACGGATATCTCTTGTCAATCTCTATTTTGGATGTAATGATGTGAATTAACAACAAGTCACGGACACTGTTTAAGGAATAAAGGAATATGTCCGAATTTAGCATTCAACTCAAATCCGTTTATTCTTGTCCTGCTGATGAGATACCAAAAGGTGTTAATCTACCAAGTGGTTGGTCGCTTTCTTGGCATCAAGTAGAGACTTTGAAGGCATTACGTGACCCAAATATTGACGTAATTATCAATACGGCAATGACAGGTGATGGTAAAAGTTTAGCTGCATATTTAGAAGTTTTTCAAGGGGAATTTTCGGCAATTGGACTTTATCCCACTAACGAACTTGCTCGCGACCAAGAAATACAAATTAAAGGATATATTGATACTTTTAAACCTATTAATAATCCGCGAATTGCCAGATTGAGTAGTGCAGAATTAGAAATTTATGCTGAAAATGAAGGATTGAGAAAAAGCGCGGCTATTTCAACTTTGACAAGCCAAAGGGAAGTTATACTTACTAATCCCGATATTTTACATTATTTACATCGCGGTGCTTATTTAATACCCGGAGATAGCCCAGATAAACTTTGGAATACAATTGACAAGAACTTTAACTTATTTATTTTTGATGAGTTTCATATTTTTGCAGCACCACAAATTGCTGGTGTAATTAACACGATGTTATTAATTAACTGTACTAATCGCCGCAAAAAATTTCTGTTTCTTTCAGCCACACCAGATATAGAGTTTATTAACAAATTAAAAATAGCTGGTTTTCGTTGCAAAGAAATTAATCCACTTGCTGAAAATAAATACCAATTTCCTGATAATTTAGACCAAGAGCAAGAATTAAAAAACCAAAATTGGCGACAAGTATCACGCTCAATAGACTTGAATTTTGTATCTTTAGAACCATCTTTTAAAGCCTCGGAAACTTGGTTAAAAGAAAATAGTAATTTAATTTTGAAGTATTTTCAAAATCATCGAGGTAGTAAAGGTGCAATTATTCTTAATTCCATTGCTGCTGTTAAAAGGCTTGTACCATTTTTCCAAGATATTTTTCAAAAACATAATTTAAAAGTTGGTGAAAATACGGGTTTATCAGGAAAACAAACCAAAGAAAAATCACTTTTAGCTGATTTAGTTTTTGGTACGAGTACAATTGATGTCGGAGTGGATTTTAAAATAAATCTATTAATATTTGAATCTTCCGACGCAGGTAATTTTATTCAGCGTTTGGGAAGGTTAGGTAGACATGATGGTTATGAAAAAGATGGACAGCAAATTAAATTTGATAAATATACAGCTTATGCGCTAGTACCGAATTTCTTAGTCGAGCGTTTGTTTTTAGGAGATAATCCACCTTTAAAAAATCTTGAAAATTATGATCGGGCATTTTTAAATACCACAATTAAGGATAAATATCGGCAAATCAACGATTTTCGTGGATATTATCAGCGTTGGGGTGCAGTACAGTCATTTTACCTATGCTTGAAGTTGAGCGATCGCACTATTCAAAAAGAATATGCTCAAAGCCGTGAAAAATTCCAAAAAGCCTGTGAAAGTGTATTTAATACCAGTTTAAAATCGGTTTCGGGACGTGTATCTGGTTGGGCTAAAGATTGGAAAAATACTTCTGGGAAATCTGGTAATCCCATTGCTGACGATGCTGCTAGTTTCCGTGGTGCAAGTTCTCTTCAATGTGGTTTGTACGATTTGACGGAGGAAAATCCAGCAGAAAGGTTTAAAACCTATGATTTACCGGGAATTTTGGGAAATTTAGAAATCGAAATGTGGACAGAAGCGGGATTTATACGGACACTCAAAGAAACCGCAAAGCAAACTGGACAACCGATTCCCAAAGGTAAGTATGAGTATTGTTTGGGATTTCTGAAGTTGCGTTCCTACCGGGAGGAACGGTTGAATTGGAAGTTTGTATATCCAGGAGATTTACAAGCAATTGCAGACACATGGAAAGTGCAAGTGTTAACAGGAATTGAAGTTTGGCAACCCGATAATAATTATGTCAGGGAGATTAACAAACGGTTGAAAAAACAGGGTTTAGTTTCCTACGTGTTGCGTCATCCAGTTGCAGAGGTGAGAAATAGGTTGCGCTTACCAATGCACTTTCAACTTTACCCAATCTGCGACGAGCATAGTTTACATGATAATTCTGCACCGTATGCGATCGCGTTTGGTCAGTCTGCGTTGTTGCTGGATACTTTAGCTTACACCTTTAAGAGTAAGGGGGATGAAATATGGATGGTTTAGGGTTTCAATCCCTGATAGGGATTAGTTTGAGAAAAAGCTTACGGTTTAAAAGAAGTCGGGTTTTTAAGACAAATCCCGGTTGTAACAGAAAATCATCATAAAAACCCGACTTCTAACCCCACGAATAATCTTTAAGCCGAATCGAAGGAATGAACATCTAACTCACGTTATTTTAGGAATTTTAGCAGCACGAGAGACAACCAAAACATTGCTACAAGCATATCCCTGGCTAGAATGAAAAGACAGATAAGCTTGTTTAATTTATCAATCACTCCGATAAATTCCCACACACACCACAACAATGAATACACCAACAGTTGAAGAACTTAAACAACTTGCTCAACAAATTCCTGAGAAAATTCCTTATCTCAAAATGTTAGTTTTATTTGGTTCAAGAGCGACAGGAGAAATACACGCAAATAGCGATTGGGATTTTGCAATACTTTGCAATCCAGAAGAACGTGAATCGAATATTCGTGAAAAACCGTGGGGTTACTTTGAAGTATCCATAATTTTAGGAGAAATATTAGGAATTAATTCTGATGAGATAGATATTGTTGAGTTAAATAAATCCTCTCAATTAATATCTCATTATGTTGCTCGTGATGGCAAAGTTATATATCAAAGTAATAGTGATGAATTTGATAGTTTTAGAAAAAAAGCTCTCCTAGATAAAGAACAAATGAGTGAAATATATCAAGGATTGAGCCAGGAAATCGAACAGTTTTTAACAAAGTGGGCATTATGATAAATATAGATAAAGTAATAGTTGCAAGTAGATTAGCATTAATTACACGCTATCTAGAAAGACTCAAAGGATTTGAAAATATTCTTCAAGAAGAGTATCTATACCAATTTAAAATGAAGACGGATAGAAAGTATTGTTAGTAACTACCCCCCTTAATCCCCCCTTGTAAAGGGGGGAAATCATTCCCTCATAGATTTAAGCTTGTAAAGGGGGGAAATCATTCCCTCCCCTTTACAAGGGGAGGGCTAGGGTGGGGTAAAATTCTATGCAACTTCATAAATAATTGGTATAAGTGATTTTGATAAACAATTGATTGTAGAAAGACTTCTACAATTAATGATTCAAGCAGCTATAGATATTAATGACCATATTTTATCAAGATTGAATCCAGGAGCTTCCATGACTAACTTTGAGGCATTTATTGAACTTAGTAAATTTGAAATACTAACTCAAAACTTAGCAGAAAATCTAGCAAAATCAGCATCAATGAGAAATCGCTTAGTTCACGAATATGATGATATTGACTCTATTAAAGTTTTCCAAGGAATTGCATTTGCTTTACGTCAGTATCCTATGTACGTACAACAAATTCATGCTTATCTTATTTCTATTAATACATCAACTAGCTAAAATTCCAAAAATGTCGCTATGAATAAACCTACTCCAGACGATTATCGAAATCTATTAGTAGAAGTAAAACAGCGTATTCGTTCAGCACAATACACAGCACTAAAAGCAGTTAATCAAGAACTAATAGCACTGTATTGGGATATCGGTAAAATGATTATTACCCGTCAACAAGGTACGAATTGGGGGAAATCAGTTGTCGAACAATTAGCAAAAGACTTACAAAATGAGTTTCCAGGTATTAGTGGATTCTCATCTGCTAATCTATGGCGAATGAGACTTTTTTATGATAAATATGCTGCTGATGAAAAACTCGCACCATTGGTGCGAGAAATTGGTTGGACTCATAATTTGGTGATTTTAGAAAAGTGTAAAGATGACTTAGAACGCGAATTTTATATTAGAATGACTCGTAAATTTGGCTGGACAAAAAATGTTTTAATCCATCAAGTTGAAAATAAGACATACGAAAAAACTTTACTCAATCAAACTAATTTTGAGCAAACTATTTCCCAAGATATTCGCAACCAAGCAAAGCTAGCAATCAAAGACGAATACACATTTGATTTTCTAGAACTAGCTGACGAACATAGCGAAGGACAGTTAGAGCAAGCAATTTTGACGAGAGTTGAACCATTCCTACAAGAAATGGGTGGAATGTTTGCCTTTATCGGTAGTCAATATCGACTAGAAATAGACGATGAGGAATATTTAATCGATATTTTGCTATATCACCGTATTCTCAAATGCTTAATTGCAGTCGAGCTAAAAATAGGAAAATTTTTACCTGAATATGTTGGCAAAATGCAGTTTTATTTGGCAGCATTGGATGACAAGGTAAGACAACCTGACGAAAATCCATCGATTGGAATTATTCTTTGTAAAACCAAAAATAAAACTATTGTTGAGTACGCATTGCGAGAATCAAATAAACCAATTGGTGTAGCAAGTTATCAAATAGTTTCTACAGTTCCACAAGAACTTAAAAATCAGCTTCCTGCACCAGAGCAAGTCGCAAAACTTTTACAGGGAATCGAGTAATGATTAATAATTTAGAGGTTCTCAATGGCTAAAAAAATAAAAGGTTCTGAGGAATCTAAGCAACTTTCATTATTTGACAGCAAATTAGATTTAAACTCTGAGATTACGGACGAATCTAATGATAGCTGGTTAGAGGGTGATTTTGGTTTTGATGGTGATTCGGATCGAACTATTGAAACTAAGAGCGAGTTACTAACTCTTAAGCTATTACGAGAAGCGATTAAAGCACAAAATCCAGATGACCAAGTAATGGCAGATTTTGGCGAATATGTATTACCAAATCTGCTAAGTATTGCGATTGGAGTGACAGCCAAAGGTGGTAAATTCTTTGATGAAATCGATGAAAAGCGAGAAGCAGAAGGTAAAGCAAAAGTTCGACGTGATAATGCTGCCGATCAATCTTTAAATACTCATTTACTCAATGGATTATTTCCGGCAAATTTAATTGAGAGACGTTTACATAAACTTGATACCACAGTACAACGAGTGGTAAAAGAACGGGAACGGAGATTAGTAATTGCTGGGTTTATTCTCCACGATTTTGAAAAATTCCCCGATGTTCCTAATGATTGTCGCAAGTTACCACTAGCAGAACATCGTCAAATTATTGATAAGAAAGTCAGACAATTAGGACTTGATAAATTTATCAACCCAGAAAATCCAGAAGCTTATAAAGAGTGTATTGATGATTTATTGTGTATGGCTTACAATGCACAACGACGCTGGGATACTAACTGGAATTTTTCAGAATTTGGCTTAAATCCGGTTCTTAAAGATAGAACACTCCGCAGTTTATCGGATTTAACTTGTCTTGCGGATTCCCTCGCTTCAATTATTAAACATCCCCAAGATGCAGAGAATCCTAGATTGAATGAAATTATTCATAGTTTGAGCGATGGAAAATTAAAATTTACCTATCACCGCATTTCTGAAAACCGAGGTGTGTTAACAAATGTGGTAAATAATGCCTTGATTCAAGTGCATACTAAACTAAATACAGAGGAAAATATCTATTATGAACCTCTGTTATATTTGCCAACAGGAGTAATTTACCTAGCTCAACGAAATGCTCCAGCTACCTCATTAGATGATGTACCAAATCAAGTTATTGAAAATATAAAATCACTCTGTTCTGGACAATTAAAACTTAGACAAACAGGATTTGGACGTGATGGTAAAGGGATGAAATATGCTGAGTATTACAATTTATTTTTCGATGAAATTGGCTTGATGAAAGTAGCTTTAGATGCTACTTTAAGAATATTAAATCCCAACAAAGATTCGGTTGCTAAAAGTCGTAGCGATAATTTAGTTAAATTTCAACAGCAAAATGTATTATCTGCTGATTATGACTTTAAATTTGCTGATGATATTCGGATTGACCAAATTGCAGAATTCGGAGATTTAATCTGTCGAAAAATTTGGGATGAAAGCGTAAATAGAATTGAAGCTGCTTGTAAAAAAGATAAAAATTTACCTAAATTAACGCAGTTCGATTTAACTCATAAAGTTGCAGAATTTTGGAACTTAACAGAATATCTACCCCAAATTAGAGAAATTCAACGTATTAACGAAAGTCTCAAGGAACATAAATTAAAGGGTAATACAGGGGGAGTTCCTTACGAATGGTACTATCTTGCAGCTAAATATCTAGAAAAAAATCCTGGAATTGAGAATGTTAAAGAAAATTGTCAGCAAGTTATTGAGTATATCAATAATTTAATTTCTCCGATTATTTCTCAATATAAATTACCCGATGGTTGGAATGATTTACGACTCTGGGTAAAAGAAGTTGTGATGTTACCAGGAAATCAAGAAATACAATCATCTGATAACTTCTTGAATGAACTTACTAACTATAATGCTGCCAAAAAATCGGGACGGGGAAAACAGCTAATCTGTTCGATTTCTCATTCTGCTTATACAGTAACAGAGCAGATGGAATCTGCGGTTTTATTTACTCCCCAGGTTTATACAAATAAACAAATGCTGAATGGTTCTAATGCCAAGCGTAATATTTCGAGTATTGCTGGATTAGAAATGATGCTACGACAAATTTTGATGAATCAAACTCAAGCTGTTGGTAAACGATTTGAAGATGGAAAATATCGTTATCTATATTTTTATCCCACTTATTACTTCACTCCAGAAACTAATAAGTTTTTACAAAAAGCTTACACTGGGATTTCTCAAACTCGATTTGATACCAGCATTCGCAACCATTTTATCAGTAAAGACTTGCAAGCTAACTTTGATAAAGACACATATCAAAATGTTGATGCTTTTCTAATTGATGAAAACTTAGATTCTGACAAAGATAGAACCTTTAAACTTTCCTATCCAGATGACCAACCTTTGACATTTTACTTTATGGCAATGCCACCAGGAAGGGACAGCAGTGACACCGAATCATGGATAATGCCAAGTTGGTTAGCGTTTGCTTTTCCGATGATTTTAGATGTGAAAACAGTCGTTTCTGAGTCACCAATTCCCCCCTTTAATGATGGTGCAGAATTTGAAGAAAGCGTATTTCTTGATAGCGCACCTCATGCTTTCCGAAGTTTGGTAGGAAGAGATAGATTTCGACTTGATTATATCCTCGAAGGATGGAAGGAAAATAATAAATCCTATCCCGCACCACTAAACGTATTGACAGCAGCTTATGCGATTCATATGGATGTTAATGCCAAAAGTGGAAAGTCTGGTTATGATGCTAACTGGGGTAGATTTACAGAACTAGCAAAGGATTTTGAAACTACTCCTCTTTATGTATTTGCTTATCTCAATCGCTGGGTAAGAAATCAAGGAGTGGAAACAGCACGTATTGAAAAAATTAGGCTTTATGCTTATCAATTCTACCCCTGTTTTGACCCTTATGCACAATATAATCTTGAATCAAAGGAATGGAAATTAATGTCAGAATCCCCATTAAATCATCCCAAAAAATTAACCGATTTGTACCGCAAATTTTACCGTGCTAACAAACGCTATAATCCCAAATCTAACGCAGTATTAAAACCAATTGATATTGCCGCTGAGACAATTCTGAAAGCAGAAATGAGTGTTTTTTCAGGAGAAACATTAGTCGTAGCAGTTGCAGCAGAAGCATTCAAATTAATGGATAGAGTTCATGTGAATACTGCGGATGGACGCTGGGTAATAAGCAAACGGGAAGAAGAAAGACAAGCAGTTTTAGATTTTGCGAGGTATTTTGTGATTGATGTTTTTGAAAAATCATTTGCTGGCGATCGCGCACGTTTAGCTGGTAGACAATTGAATTTAATTAAAGATACCTGTGAGTTTTTATATCGCTTGGAGGATGATAAGGAAAATGCCAGTAAAGAGATTAAGGAAGACGAAAATGAAAAAAGTGAAGATTGATTATTTGATAAATAATAGTTGTATTTCAATCTCATGAATGTTGGGTTCCGCTTTGCTACACCCAACCTACTACAAATTCAAGCTTTTTATCAATTATTTCAGGAGACAAGCAATGTCATTTTTAAAAACCGTAGATGCTAAATTTTTCCATACTGAAATACCCTACAAACCAATGGGTAAGTATGTTCATTTTTTGACAGTTAGAGTTACAGAATCCTATCCATTATTTCAAACCGATAGTGAACTGAATAAAGCACGGGTAAGAGCAGGAATCATCGAGAAAAATACTATTAGTAGACTCTCGATGTTCAAACGCAAGCAATCTACACCAGAGCGTTTAGTAGGGAGAGAATTATTACGTAATTATGGCTTAATGACTGCTGAAGAATGTGAATATAACGTCAAATTTGCGATGAATAACCCCGATTGTATTATTTACGGATTTGCGATCGGTGATTCTGGTTCTGAAAAATCCAAAGTAGTTGTAGATACGGCATTTTCAATTAAATCCTTTGATGAATCTCACGAAACATTTACCCTCAATGCACCTTTTGAAAATGGTACTATGGCATCTAAGGGTGAAAATGGCTCTAAAGTGGGTGAAATTACAAGTAGAATTAACCAACAAGACCACATTAAACCTCAAGTATTCTTTCCCAGTATTGTCACATTAAAAGACCCTACAGAAGCAAGTTTTTTGTATGTTTTTAATAATATCCTCCGAACTCGTCATTATGGAGCGCAAACTACCCGCACTGGAAGGGTAAGAAATGAATTAATTGGGGTAATCTTTGCCGATGGAGAAATAGTTAGTAACTTACGTTGGACTCAGGCAATTTATGATTATATGAAAACCAATAATACCTTAAATTCACCCGATCCATTAAACGAAGATGAGGTATTTGTAGCAGCGAATGCTTCCATATCTACATTAATGGAAGAAGAATTTATCGTGCATCAAGATTTTGTTGATGATAAATTTGCGGCACTATTAAAAGAAGTAAAAGCAATTACTGCTAACGAAGAAGAACTCAAGAAAATGTTGAAAAAAGCCGATGATGAAGCTAAAGCTTATGCGAAAGTCCACATTAAAGGTAAAGATAAGAATAAAGACAAAGATAAAGAAGAAAAAACAGCAGTGAAATAATAATAATCATCACCGATAGTTCCTTGCTAGTACAATACCTCGGATTTATCCTGTGGATAAATCCAAAATCCAAAATCTAAAATCTAAAATCGGATGACGATAATTTACCGTTGCGAATTAGAGCTACACGATAGCATTTATTTTGCCACCCGCGAAATCGGTAGACTCTACGAAACTGAACCTATAATTCATAACTACGCGCTCTGTTACGCATTAGGATTAGTAGACAGCGAAAAATATGCAACCACTGTCCCTGAAGAGCATTCCTATCGCTATTTTTGCCCCGAACAAATTCCTAAATACGAGGAGCATTTAACTCCGCTCAATCAACAGGGTATTTATGTAACTCCTGCGGTTTCGATTCATCACACTTCTATTCTCAATACATGGAAATATGCTAATAATAATTACCATGTTGAGATGGAGAAAACTCAAAAGAATATTCCTAGTTTTGGGAGAGCAAAAGAAATTGCACCGGAAAGCCAATTTGAGTTTTTTGTAATTTCTCAAAAGGAAATTCAACTACCAAAATGGATTCGCTTAGGGAAATGGATGAGTAAAGCTGAGGTGACTGTAGAAAAATTACCACAACCAAAAACAAAAACTGATTTGTTTATCTGCACTCACCCATTAAATCCTTTGGATGTGATGTTTACCAATCAAGTCATCAGTTATGATGTGGTAAATATGCCTCCTGTCAGCTTAATTAAAAATGTGCAAATGCGGGGACAATACTATTACTTTGATGATGTTAAAAATGTTAGATTACCAGTGAATATGTTGTACCGTTTTCGTGGTTGAAAATAATATGTAGAAAGACGTAATATACAAAGAGGCGTAATATACAAAGAGACGTAATATATTACGTCTCTACAATACCAAATCTAAAATCAAAATTGAATATGCCGCACAGTTTAATCCTCAACCTCACACCAAAATCCCCCATCTACCCGCAATTCCTCACCGGGAGACATCTACACGCTTTATTTCTCACTCTTGTAAGCTATGTTGACAAAGATTTAGGAACATATTTACACGACTCTCAAGCTGATAAAGCTTTTACACTCTCTCCTTTACAAATCGCTAAAAAAAATCTTTCAATTCCAAACGCAACTAAGAGAGGATATCAATTACAATCCCAACATCAAGAAGCAATTCCCACGGGTACATCTTGTTGGTGGAGAATATCTCTATTGGATGATACGCTATTTAGCAAACTAACTCAACTGTGGCTAAATCTTAATCCAGAACATCCTTGGCATTTGGGTTCTGCTGATTTATATATTACTAGCATTCAAGGTACTCCCCAATCTACTCAACCTTGGGCTAATGCCATTCCCTATACTCAACTATACGAGCAAGCGAGTGATTCCGAGCGGGTTATCTCTATTAATTTTGCGACTCCTACAGCTTTTCGTCAAGGTAAATACGATAACACGCTTCCTACTAGGGAATCTGTCTTTAATTCTCTGCTTTCTCGGTGGAATAAATACAGCGAAATTGAGTTTGAAGAAATGAATTTTGATGCGATTTTTCCGAGTTTTATTAACATTCATACCGAAATAGTTCCCGATTCTCGCAGCAAATTTATCGGCATTATTGGTGAAGTTAGCTATCGGATTATGGGTGATATTGAAGCAGTTCAAATTAAACAAATCAATGCTTTAGCTGACTTTGCTTTATTTGCAGGAATTGGCAGAAAAACTACGATGGGAATGGGGATGGGGAGGAGAGTTAGGAGTTAGGAGTTAGGAGTTAGGAGTTAGGAGTTTAGATTTTAAGTACAACCAGTCTGGCAATATGTTTTTATTAAGTCCAAAAAATAAAAATATGTAGAGACGCTATATATCGCCTTTCTAGAAGTATTAGCCGGAAAATTGATTTCTGGATAGGATTCGTTTACCAAAAAACTATTTTTTATCAACTTTAATTTTAATTAAAATCATGAACAATACAGATTACATCACAATCGCGTCTTTAAATCAATATTCTTATTGTCCTCATCGCTGTTGGAGAATGTTTTGTTTGGGAGACTTTATTGATAATCAATACACAATTGAAGGAACTAGTTTACATGAAAGAGTACATACAACAAGTGAAGGAAATCGAGAAGAAACTTGGCAAGTTCGAGCAATTTGGTTGAAGTCGGAGGAATATAAATTAATCGGCAAGTCGGATTTAATTGAATTGGAAAATGGTGAATGGTATCCGGTGGAATATAAGCGGGGAAAAAAAGGTGAATGGGATAATGATGAGTTACAAGTTTGCGCTCAGGCTTTATGTTTGGAAGAAATGACGGGAAAAGTTGTTAATCTTGGGTATGTTTATTATGCTCAAACTCATCAACGACAATTGATAGAAATTAATGCCGAATTACGTCAGCAAACTATTGCGACAATTCAAGATGTTACGAGGTTATTGGAAACTGGAAAAATGCCCGAAGCTGTTTATAGTCAGCGTTGTAAAGGGTGTAGTTTGTATGAGCAATGTTTACCAAAAGTTGCGGAGAAAATGAGGAAATATTGTGAAGTTGATTGAGAGAATGTTTTCTTTTTTTTAATGTTTGAAAGCGGAGGCTCACAAAGTTAACGCGGAGTTTTACAGAGGTTTTATTAATTAATTTTTGGAGAAGTAAAATGGGTACTATTTACGTTACACAGGAAGATGCTTTTATCGCTAAAGTTGATGAAAGATTGAATGTCAAATTTGAGAAAAAATCAATTTTAGATGTTCCTTTGATTAAAGTTGATGGTGTGGTGATCATGGGAAGAGCAAGTATTTCCCCGATGGCTATTTCTGAATTGATTAATCACAAAATTCCGTTAACTTTTTTAACTCAAAATGGTAAATATATCGCTCGTTTGGAACCGGAAATGAGTAAGAATATCTTTTTGCGTAATGCTCAATGGAAAGCTGCTGGTGAATCAATTCAAGCAATTCATGTAACCAAAGGTTTTGTGAGAGGGAAACTCAAGAATTATCGTTATGCTTTATTAAAGATTCAACGCAGTTATTCTGATGTTGATATCAGTCAAAAATTAATCGAATTAGGAAACGCGATCGCCTCTCTGGAACATGGTAAAAATATTGATTCGATTCGCGGTTATGAAGGTGCTGGAAGTGCGGCTTATTTTGGTTGTTTCAATCAATTAATCAGAAATGATAACTTCAGTTTTAAAACTCGTAATCGTCGTCCACCTGTTGACTCTGTTAATTCTCTTTTAAGCTTGGGATATTCACTTTTGCGACACGATATTCAAGGAGCTTTAAATATAGTTGGTTTTGATCCATATTTGGGATATTTACATACAGAACGTTATGGTAGACCATCTTTAGCACTAGATTTAATGGAAGAATTTCGTCCTTTAATTGTTGATGCTGTTGTTCTCTATGCAATTAATAAAAAGATTTTAAAACCTTCAGATTTTATTACTGAACCTGTGAGTAATGCAGTTTCATTGACTAAAGAAGGTTTACACAGTTTTCTCAGATTGTATCAGGAGAAAAAACTTACAAAATTCAAGCATCCTGTTTTGGGAATTCAAAAAACTTACCAAGAAAGCTTTGAAATACAAGCTCGTTTATTAGGTAAATATTTAATGGGAGAAATTGATAAATATCCTCCTTTGGTTATGAAGTAATTAGCTGTTGAGACTGTTAGCGGTTAGCTGTTAGTTAATATCTAATCGCTATGTTTATATCTCTATCATTAAAATCATTATTAATTGTTTGATTTAGTTCTTACCCACCTGGGACTGCAAGTCCCAGTCTGACAGCATAAGTCCATTAAAATACACTATAATATTGCATTTTTATTATGTAGTTGATTATGCGGCTCTGTGCAAGATATTAATATAGCTTTTTTTACCCTTTTCTTGGTTTGAAAATTATGTTTGTAGTTGTTTCTTACGACATTCCCGAAGATAAGCGTCGTACTAAGATTCATAAGATTCTCAAATCCTATGGACAGTGGATGCAATATTCCGTGTTTGAGTGCGATTTAACCGATACTCAGTATGCTAAACTGCGATCGCGTCTTTATAAATTGATTAAACCAGATGAAGATAGCGTGCGTTTTTACTTCCTTTGTGCCTGCTGTCAAGGTAAAGTAGAACGTATAGGTGGTGAAATACCACGAGACGATACTATATTTTTTGTTTGATTTTTGATGGTTTGGGTGCGAACCTGGGGGTGTAGAAAAAGCATGAGCGATTTTTCGGCTGGGATTGCTTACTGGGTAAGTATTTGAGGGTTTTTTATTAGTTGGGAGTTCCGCACCGTGGCTGAAAGTCTTTCTGTAGTTAGTTTTGAGCGATTTTATTCAATCTGCCCCTTGACAGGTCAGTGGTTGGAACACTATATTATTAGAGATTCGCACTTTTGTACCTTGAAAACTAAATATAGTAAGGCTTTCACACCTAGGTGATTGCAATTCAAACTAATCCCTATTAGGGATTGAAACCGTTCAAGTTGTCTGCGCTCGCTTGCGTATCCCCACCAAGCGCTGAGTACCGAAACTAGAAAAGCCAATGCCCCGATTGATTCTACAAATAATTGCCACACAGTAAAGGGCAGCTTCATTTTGAAAAGAAT
>JBHJOU010000726.1:0-2368 GCA_050329355.1 Rivularia sp. (in: cyanobacteria) | reverse complement strand
ATAAAACGCAAATAACCCCAGCGTTGAAACTGAATTGAATAAATATCCAAGTCCGGACCAAACATTAATCCCCCAAACATAAACCCAGCAGCAATTAACAAAGTTATACCACTACTGCGAGTCTGCCAAAAAGTTGCGATCGCAATCAACGGTAAAGCCCAAATTGTAATGCGATCGTGAGTTTGACCGGAAGGCATAGTTTAAGATTAGGGAATGGGTAATTAAATCTGTGAAATCAGCGTAATCCTTCTTAATCCGTGGTCAGTAATTGGAAGGTCGGAATTTCTCCAACGCCCGAATCATAACTAATAAACTGACATGATACAAGGTATATTTAGACCTCAACCGTGAATCCGAATCATGATAAATCATCGGCAAAAAAATATTTTTCGCAAAACACTAGCTTTCTACGAAAAAGTTTGCTATATTATTTTCTTGTGAGCCAAAACGGACGATTAGCTCAGTTGGTAGAGCGCCTGCCTTACAAGCAGGACGTCACTGGTTCGAGTCCAGTATCGTCCATTGATGAAATTCAATTTTGATTATTTATTGTTCAAGGTGAGGATAAATTCTGTTCCCTCTCCCAAAATTGAATTGCAAATTAATTTTCCACCATGAGTTTCTTCGACAATTTGTTTAGCAATAGCTAATCCTAATCCTGTACCTTTTCCGACTCCTTTAGTGGTAAATAAATGGTCAAATATTTTCTGTTTTACTTCTTCACTCATCCCTTTCCCATTATCGGCGATTGAGATTTTGGCTTGATGATTTTCAATTGATGTTTTTACAGTAATTTTGTTGGGATTGGCTTTAATCTCCTCAAAAGTAAGTCCATGATTCGACTCATCTAAAGCATCAATAGCATTCGCGAGAATATTCATGAATACTTGATTTAATTGACCAGGAAAACATTCAATCTGTGGTAAATTACCATATTCTGTAATTACTTCAATTGCTGGACGTTGCTCATTTGCTTTAAGACGATGTTTAAGGATTAAAATTGTACTATCTATACCTTCATGGAGGTTAAATGGTACTTTATAATCTCTATCGGCACGGGAAAAAGTTCTTAAACTGGTACTAATATTTTTTAACCTTTCACAAGCCATTACCATTGCATCAAGCATTTTTGGTAAGTCTTCTAGGCTATACTCTAAATCAATTTCTTCAGCGTGTTCGAGAATTTCTTCACCGGGATTAGCAAAATTTTCTTGGTAAAGTTTAAGGTGTTCGGTAATATCATTAAAAGTGGGTTTAGCTTGTTTAAGACTTGCCGAAATAAATCCTAAAGGATTATTCATTTCATGGGCTATTCCGGCAACTAAATTACCTAATGCTGACATTTTTTCGCTTTGAACTATTTGTAATTGAGCTTGTTGTAAGTCTTGTAATGCATCTTGTGCTTGCTGATAAAGTTTGGCATTTTCTAAGGAGATAGCAGCTTGGGAAGAAAGTAATTTAATTACTTGTAATCTTTCTTGGGTAAATACTCCACTAGTCAGTTGATTTTCTAGATACAAAATCCCGACTAAATGTGCTTGATTAATAATTGGGGTGCATAATACACTCTTGGGTTGATGAGTGAGCATATATTCACTAATCATTCCCGGTATATCGGTTTGGCAATTATCTACGACAATTGTTTGTTGAGTATTTTTGACGTAGTTAATAATTTTTGTGGGGATATCTTGACAGGTTTCTAGTGATTGTGAATCAAGAATGGTTTGTATTTGGGCTTGAGGATTAATAAAAGTAATTGCTCGTACTTCCCAGATATTTTGCTGGGGAAGAATTAATACGGATTTTTTAGCACCGGAATTTTCTAAAATAATTTTGGTGAGACTGGTGAGAAGTGGTTCTAATTCGATGCTGCTATAAATTGCTTGGGCAGCTTTGAGAAGTGAGGAGAAATCGAACAATTCAGAAATATTGGTGCTGCTAGCGGTGGAAGTATGAGCAGATGAAGATGTGCGAGAAAAGGCAATGGTGGCAATTGTTTCCCAGGGATTAAGGGTAACTTGTCGCTGTTCTAAAATGGGTTTGAGTAGTTGGGGATAACGTGTTTCTAAATCATCGGTTTTGGCTTTAGCTCCCCATTTGGCATAGCAGTAGTATGCTTCTTGCATATAAGCTTGGGCTACTTTTTCTTTACCCCAATTAAGATAGAATTTGGCAGTGAGTTCGTTGGCTAAGGCTTCTTCTTGGATATAACCGTTTTCTTTTGCCTCCCGGATGGCTTTTTCGTAGAGTGTTGCTGCATCTTGATACTTACTTTGAACACGTTTTTGTTCTGCTGTAATCAAAAGATATTTATGGCAATATATAGTTGGAGAATATTTTGACCATTTGTAAATTTTTTGTTTACTTT
>JBHJOU010000009.1:0-3283 GCA_050329355.1 Rivularia sp. (in: cyanobacteria) | reverse complement strand
CTGCACTTTAGCGCTGTAACCGGGAAAGTCTTCGTCCCAAGTGTAACGATTTTCGTAAGCGGTTTGAAATAAGTCTTGTGCTGTCTTTGAAGTTTTCATCTTGTTTTCCGCGAGATACTCCCGTCGCAAGATTTGCGTTTAATTTAATGGCTTGTATTGTTGTTAAATTAAACAATTAATTAAACAATTTCTGAGTTGACAAAACGATTAATACAATGGTTATGTGTACAAATCGGACTTTTTTCGCTGTGGATTGTCCAAAACGCTTAACCGCATTGAGTTCACCTTTCCCAGTTTAACTGATTGGGAATTCATTGTTTTGTAATGTTTTGATTAGAATCAAGTTAACACTTAGGACAGATTCTTCTATGTAATTAAAGTAACTTGATATTAAGTTTTGCCCGACTCAGCTTGGGAAAAGCAAGTTTCAAAAATTAAGCAGCTTTTGAAACAACTGTAAATAGTGGACAGTTGACAGTTGACAGTGGACAGTTAATTTGTCTCCCCATCTCCCCATCACCCCCGAACCCTATCCTTAACCTTCCGACTCGCTGTCTGGGGTTGAAACCATAACGGGTTGCTGGTAAAGCGGTACTGTAAAGGTAACTGTGGAACCGAGTCCTTCACCTAAGCTGTAAAAATGCACTTCGCCACCCATTGCTTCTACTAACTTTTGAGATATGGTTAATCCTAAGCCGGTACCTCCATATTGACGGGTACGGGAACCATCTACTTGGGAGAATAATTGAAATAGTTTGTCTTGCTGGTCTAAAGAAACACCTATTCCTGTATCTACTACCCGTACTTTTACCATGCCAGGAAATTCTTGCTCTTTAAATATGACTTTTTTACGGACTACATCGGCGGTAACGGTTATATGTCCTTCATGGGTAAATTTTATGGCGTTACCTACTAAATTTATCATTACTTGTTTGAGACGGAGATAATCGCTGTAAACGATAATTTCATCATTGGTTTCGGGTAACTGCATCCCGAAGCTGAGATTTTTTTGCTCCGCTTGTATACGCATGAAGTTTTCCACATCACCGAATAACTCATCCAGTTTGACTGGACTAAGTTCTAACTCCATTTTACCTGCTTCTATTTTGGCGAAATCTAAAATGTCGTTGATTACATTCAGTAGATGCAAGGATGATTTATGAGCTTCTCCTAGAAAAAGGGATTGTTCTTCTTCATCATCCGCCATTCCGTCCAAAACCAGCTTTAAAAACCCAATCATGCCATTTAATGGTGTACGGATTTCGTGAGAAACGTTGGCAAGAAACTCACTTTTGAGCCTCGAAGCTTCTTCTGCTTGCTGACGGGCTAATTCTAATTCTTTGTACAAAGTCGCGTGCGCGATCGCGGTACCAATTTGATCTGCTGCTTCTTTGGTTAATTCAAGCTCTTTTGCTGACAAGTACGAGCAATCTGCTCCCAAACTCAAAACGATTAAGCTATTGGGTTGCTCTTGATGGGAAGTTGCAACTATTAGTAGTTTCTCTGCTTGAAATAATGAATCTTTTGTTTGCTCTACTATAACTGGCTTGAGAGTATTTAAAGCTTGAGTAAACCCAACTTCATTAAGTACATCTATTTCGCATCCCAACATTGAATTAGTCGAAGGCTGGCAAGATTCAGCAATTACACGTATTTTTGAGTTGCCATAATAAGGAAATATAATACAGCGCTTCGGTTTTAATGTAGTACCTAAACTATCAACAGTTTGCTGCCAAATAATATTTAAATCCAGAGTTCGTCGGATATTTCTGGTAATATTATTAATCAGTTTCTGATATTGCTGGGAACGTATATTTTCTTGTGGATGGCTAGATTTGGGTGCTAGTTCGATGTTACTTTTACTGGCTGCAACCTGCAATAATCTTCCCATTACCAATACTGATGTTGCAGCGTTGCCTAAAACTGGCATAATCGGGGTTATTAGCAACTCCAATTCTAGGCTTCCTTGAGAATAGTTAAACCAACACTGGTATTTTTGGGGAGTCAAAGTTGTTAATACTCGCTCCAGGTGTGATTGATAAGCAGCTTGATCAATTGGAGCGAAATGATGGCGATCGCCATCATCAACAATACATTCTGGCGTTAATCCTAAACGTTCACTCTGCTGCAAAAAGAACGAAAGGTAACGCCCCGTTGCATCTTGAACGTACACCAATTCAGCCCCCAGACAAGCCAATGGGTTAGTGCGATCGGTAACAGATTCCAAATTTTCGGACAATAGCGGTGATTGAGAATTTGCAGCAATACTCATGACTGGAGTGGAATAGAAACAGTATGACCCAAAGAAGTTGTGCTAATAACTGCTTAAAGTTTGGCATAAAATTTTACAGCTTTAGCAGACTTTTTGGGGATTTTTATTGTATTTCCCCGAATCAGTCGCCAAAAATTCATGATATCTCTCAATCGTTCCACTCACCCCTGGGTGGTACTTTAATCCGATGAGGAGTGCGTGTTAGTTCATCATCTCTGGGAATATCACCGCGCAACCATTGACGCAGCGCCACTTCAATCACTTTAGAGGGATCATTACTCAAGTGACTAATTTTTTCTAATAACTCGGAATCCAAGCGGATCGCAACTTCGACCTTTTCAGATAATTCGGATAGTATATTTTCCGCGAAATCGGGTCTTTCTTCCATATTCATAGCTAATATTCTCTGGGCGTTATTTGTTCCAAAATTGTGGAAAGCAGCTTTACCTAACTGTTACTACTTCTTACTGCATCAAGTCATCAAAAAACCTTGCGTTTCGGATCAGCCTCTCTCTGCCTTAAAGCATGGGAAAGTAATTCCTTTTAACAGTTATCAGTTATCAGTTATCAGTCACGTTTATATTTGGGAAAGTTTAAGTTGGGAGCCGTATTAAGGTGTCCGGCGTTGGAGTATTGGTTTAAATAGAACACCATACGCCCGTGTTTACTGTTTACTGTTTACTGTTTACTGTTTTAACGTGGTTCAGTTCAGAATTTAGACCAATTGGGCTGCACTAATTACAAGCTCCGAATTTTAGTTGTGAGTTGTGAGATTTGTTTTTAACTGTGAGTCCCCGACGTTTATTTTACGCTTCCACAATAACAATACCAGTACTAAATAAATAGTCTTTGATCTTTTCTATAAATAAAGTTAAAGTTTAAAGGTCAAAGGTCAGAGGTCAAAGGTCAGAGGTCAAAGGTCAGAGGTCAAAGGTCAAAGGTCAGAGGTCAAAGGTCAGAGGTCAAAGGTCAAAGGTCAAAGGTCAAAGGTCAGAGGTCAAAGGTCAAAGG
>JBHJOU010000658.1:0-10988 GCA_050329355.1 Rivularia sp. (in: cyanobacteria) | reverse complement strand
TCGCTGGCTTCAAATAGGTTTATTTTTATTCCTGCTGTTTTTAAAGCACGATTCACAGCCATACGGTCTACTTCATCATCATCAATAATTAAAATTTTGAGGTTTTCTTCCATAGACTTGAAAAAAGCAGCAAGTTCAAAAGGACTGGTATTTACTGTATCTATAGCAAATTTCAGTTGAATCCAATACACTAAAACCTCACCCCCTTCCCCTCTCCTTAATAAGGAGAGGGGTGTCTAAAGGGCGGGATGAGGTAAAATTTGTATTGCACGCAAGTGAAAACCGCTATATATATTTTATTCGTAAAAGTCTGATTATAATTCTCGATTTTTAGCTTCATCGCTTCATCTCTTATATGATATATTTCCGCTCATCTACTACTTGTTACATATTTACAAATTCAACTTATATATGATAATCTACTGATTAAGTAAGTAAAATATGAAGATAAATCTTATAATATAATATTTTCTAATTTTCCATAATAAAATAAATTTTTTATAATAAAAATCTTAATTTATTTAAACTAATTTATTTAAACTAATTTATTTAGAATAGTTTATTTATTGAAATTAATTCGGCATTTCTGAGGAAGACCAATATTTATTAAGAGTTTTAATTAGATCAACAAATTCCGAAAAAGTCACTGGCTTTAAAAGATAGCCAGCGACATTCAAATCAAATGCTTCTATCATGTCTCTATCCTGATTTGATGTTGTCAGCATTACAACTGGAGTTAATTTTAAATCTTTATCAGCACGTAATGTCTGTAAAAATTCTAAGCCACTCATTTTAGGCATATTAATATCTAATAAAATTAAACGACGTTCGTGAGGAATCCCTAAAAGCTCTTCACTACCTCCACGTAACATTATTAGTGCTTCTATACCGTTTCTAGCTATGTAAAGTGGATTCTTAACATTAGCCTTTATGAAGGCTCGTTCAACGTTCATGATATCTACTTCGTCATCTTCCACAAGTAGTACATTTACAATTCTGTCATTTTCCTGCATTGTAGTTTTTGATAAATCCTTTAAATGCTTATTTAAAGATAATATAGAGCATTATAAAAGTTGTGCCTTAATAGATTCTAAACTGATAGTTACACAGCAGTGTTTGACCAATAGTGAGGATTTGCTCTCAAATCATCTATACCTATCGGATGACATACAAATGTTCTACCTATGATTTAAACCAAGTAAAATGAAAAGTTGCTCCTTTACCCAACTCAGAATCCAAGGTGATTTTACCGCCTTCTGACTCAATAATTTTTTTGACAATAGATAAACCAACGCCGGTATTTTCCTTTTTATCGCGAGATTCAAGGGTTTGAAAAATAGTGAAAATTCGTTCTTGATATTGGATGTCAATACCGCAACCGTCATCAGCAACGGCAAACTGATAATAATCGCCACTGTCTTCTACAGAAATACTGATATTACCATTGTTACGGGGATGATGTTTGATAGCATTACTAATTAAATTGGCAAATACCTGACTCAGAAGTAATTTTTTGGTTGTAAATACCGGCATTTCCCCAGAAATTTGGATGTTGAATGTGGCTGGGGGATTAAGAGAATCGATAATTTCGGCTAAAAGTTGGTTAACATCAACTTTTTCGCGATCAATTTCAATTCTTCCTACCCGCGAATATTCGAGTAAACCGTCAATCAAAGCTTCCATACGGTAAACTCGTTTTCTTAAAAGTTCTAGTTGCTGCTGATTTTCCGGTGCTAAATCATCTTTGATATCCTCTTCTAACCATTGAGAAAGATTTATAATTCCCCTCAAGGGTGCTTTTAAATCATGAGAAGCGATGTAAGCAAAGTTATCTAATTCTTGATTGCGTTCAGTTAAAGCTTGATTACTATTTGCTAATAATAAACTTAACCGAGATAATTCTTGAACGTTGGCTTCTAATTTTTCTCGAATTTGCATTTGCTCGGTAATATCCCGAACAATTACCATTTTACCTTGACCGTTTTCTAAGTTGCTAATAGATATTTCTAACGGAAAATTTGCTCCTACTTGACGATTTCCCTGCATATACATTGATAAATTTTGGTGAGTTGCAGAAATAGTATGAGTAAATTGGGCTTTTTCAGTTTGATTAATTTCTGGAATTAATAAATTAATTTTTTTACCGATTACTTCTTCAGATTGATAACCAAACATTGTGACTGCTGCTTGATTAAAACTATCAATATTATCTTTTTTATCTAAAGTAATAATTCCATCGACAACATTCTCCATGATTCCTTTAATTAAGCTTTTCTTTCCTTGGAGTTGTAATTTTTGTCCTGCGATTTGCCAATCAAGCTTGCTGAATAAATAAATTGCTCCTATATAACTAGCTATACTAATTGCCAGGGTAATCCATAATCTTATATTATTTTTATCGCCAATATCATCTAAATCTTGACGATACATATCCAATTGACGCAATTCTTGTTCCTGAAAATCGTTAATTTCATTGCGAATAATATCCATCACGTTTTTACCTTGATAAAGCAAAATATCTGCTGATGGTGGAATATTCTTTTGCTTTACGCGGTCAATTTCTGCTATTCTTTGCTCTAAAATAGATATTCTTTGCTTTGCTAACTTTTCTATAGTTCTAAATCTGGTTATTTGAGCATCATTAGATAAATTTTTTTCTAACCGATTGAGAATTTCCGATAATTCTTCATTTGCTCGATTATGTGGCTCTAAAAAATTTTTGTTCTGAGAAATTACATAGCCGCGAGTAGCCGTTTCAGCATCTAATAATATTTTCAGTAGTTTATTACTATCTAAAATCACCGTTTTCGTATGGTCAATTTCCTGATAAATTGCAATAGAACTTTCTTTTGACCAAACTGAAGCAGCTAAAGTAAATATTAAACAAGAAAAAGGCAACGCAATAATAATTGCACCACGATACCGTATCGGTAAAGAGTGCCAAATAGTAGTTGTTTTTCTCAATAAATCAAGTTGCGGCATTATTTATGATTACTTATGCCAATTAAAACGAAAAGTTGAACCTTTGCCAACATCAGATTCTACAGTAATTGTAGCTCCTTGACTTTCCAGAATTTTTTTGACAATCGATAAACCAACTCCCGTACCTTCCTTTTGATCGCGAGCTTGTAAAGTCTGGAAAATTACAAATATTTTATCGTGATATTGAGGAGAAATACCCGGTCCATCATCGGATACTGCAAATTCATAAAAATCACCCTTATCTGCTACAGAAATTTGAATATGACCTTCCGCAGCATGATGATGAGTAATTGCATTATCAATTAAATTTGTCAATACTCTTCTCAACATCATACCCTTAGTATTCAAAATTGGCATCGGATGCTTTACTTCAATTGTAAAATTGGATGGTGGCGCAATATCCTCAATTATTTCTTCTAAAAGCTGACCAACATTGACTATTTCTTTAGCACCGTCAACACGTCCGACACGAGAATATTGTAGCAAACCATTAATCAAAGCTTCCATCCGGTATACTCGTTGACGCAATAACTCTAAGTAACGACGATTTTCTGCTTCGAGTACTGTCGATAAATCATCCTCCAACCATTGTGAAAGATTCGCGATCGCTCTTAAAGGTGCTTTTAAATCGTGGGATGCAATATAAGCAAATTGATCTAATTCCGAGTTACGTTTTCTTAATTTTGTTGTAGTATCGGTTAATAATATATTTAATTCTTCTAATTCTTGCGCTCGCAGTTGTAATTGAGTTTCCACCTGTTTGCGCCCACTGATATCTTGAATTACACTGAGAAAATAATTGGGTGAACCGTTTGCTTGACAAACAAAGGAAACCGTTATTTCTACCCAAATTACAGAACCATCTTTACAAATGTAGCGCTTCTCCATCGAGAAATTTTCAGTTCTACCTGCAAGCAAATCCCGCACTTTGGTTAAATCGCTTCGTAAATCATCTCGATAAGTAATTTGGTGAAATCTGAGTTGTAAAAGCTCCTCACGGCTATAACCCAAAATATCGCACAATTTCTGATTTACTCGGATAAACTTACCGCTTAAATCTGCATGAGCAATACCCACTGCTGCTTGTTCAAAAGTTGAGCGAAAACGTTTTTCACTTTCTTGTAATGCTTCTTCCCATTGCTTGCGCTGAGTAATATCAGTAACAGTACCTACATAACCGATAATCACTTGATCCGCATTCATTTCTGCAACCGATTGAGCCAATACCCAAACGATAGATTTATCGGCACGCTGAAAGCGAAACTCGCATTCAAGGGGTATTTTATCCTCTACAGTACGCTTTACTTCTGCTTCAACTCGCGCTACATCTTCTGGATGAATTATTTGTCGCCATTCTTGGTTAATTACCTCCTCAAAACTATACCCAGTAATTTCGCACCACCGTTGATTTACGTAAAGTAAATTTACTGAAGTATCGCAACGAAAAATACCAACCGGAGAAATTTGAGCCAAAGTACTGTAACGACGTTCGCTTTCCTGTAAAGCCTGCTGCTGTTTTTTACGCTCACTAATGTCGATGACAGTCCCAGCCATTCGCAAAGCTTTACCATCGTCATCATAATAGTAACGACCATAAGATTCTACCCAGCGCACGCTACCATCGGGTAAAACTATCCGATACTCACAAACATAATCTTTATGTTCTCGTAAAGCAGTTTTCCAAGCAGCCTCAGCTAACGCTAAATCATCCGGATGAACGCGAGAAGCCCAATCTTCATAGCTATGTTCTCCATTACCCGGTTCATAACCAAAAATTACATCATGGTAAGGAGTCCATAAATCTTTATTCGTAAATGAATCCCAATACCAAGAACCCATCTTAGCAGCATCCAACGCTAAGGTTAGTCTTTCAAAGTATTTTTGAATCTCTAAATTTACTTCTTGACTTACTTGTTGCTGTTTTAATTCACTTTCTATACTCTTATATTTGTGAATATTATGACAAACTACTACCCATTCAATTATTTCTCCAGATTCGTCAAAATAAGGCTGAGCAATCGCTGCATACCAATAAGCTTGATTATCTTGATGTATAATTATCAACTCATCTTTCCATACTTGCTGCCTGTTTATCGCCGACAACCAAGATTGAGAAACCCGATGGCGTTGTTGAGCATCAACAGCTTGGAGAAAATTTAAACCCAATGATTGATTTTCATCTAATCCAGTTAATTGGTACCATTGTTGATTGAAATAAGTAGCTTCTCCATCTCGATTCGCACACCAAATAATTTGCGCGATCGCCTGCACAATTCGCCCAAACCGAGCATCAGTTTGAGTATTATTATTATTATTATTGGAAGCAGGATAGCGACTTTGATTCATAACTTACGGAATTGGCAATTGAGAATTGTTAATTGGTAATTAATACCTTTGACCTTTGACCTTTGACCTTTGACCTTTAACCTTTAACCTTTAACCTTTAACCTTTAACCTTTGACCTTTGACCTTTGACCTTTGACCTTTGACCTTTGACCTTCAACCTTTGACCTTTAACCTGTTCCCCATACCCAATATTTAATTATAAATTATCCTATTTTTGCGATGGGGGGGTACAATAAATGCCGATTGTCTTCCCATCATATAGTAGAAAATGTCATGATTTCGAGTAACGACTTTCGCTCTGGTGTTTCAATTGTAATAGATGGTTCGGTATGGCGAGTGGTAGAATTCCTTCACGTTAAGCCAGGTAAAGGTTCTGCTTTTGTGCGGACGAAACTGAAAAGTGTGACGAGTGGTAATACTGTAGAAAAAACCTTCCGCGCTGGAGAAACGGTACCTCAAGCTACTTTGGAAAAAAGTACTATGCAGCATACCTATAAAGAAGGAGATGATTTCGTCTTCATGGATATGGAAACTTATGAAGAAAGCCGTTTAACTTCCGCACAAATTGGCGATCGCGTTAAATATCTCTCAGAAGGTATGGAAGTGAATGTGATTCGCTGGAATGAGCAAGTATTAGAGGTGGAATTACCCAATTCTGTAGTACTGGAAGTTATAGAAACCGATCCTGGTGTCAAAGGTGATACCGCAACAGGAGGCAGTAAACCCGCGAAGCTCTCAACTGGAGCCTCTATTATGGTTCCTTTGTTTATTTCTCAAGGAGAACGTATCCGTATTGATACCCGTGATGATAAATATTTAGGTAGGGAATAACTAGAACTTCAATTTATTTTTGGAAAAAAAACGGCGTTGTCATCTTACTGTGGGGGGATATCTATCCCTACCATTTTCAAAAAATCTCATATATCCATTGATTATCTATAAACTGATTCTATGAGGACATTTTAGCTGTGTCATTAGACTTTAACGAAATCCGTCAACTTTTAGCGGCTATTGCCCAAACGGATATTTCAGAAGTAAATCTTAAAAGCGAAAATTTTGAATTAACAGTACGTAGGGGTGCTATTCATCCCCATCCAATACCATCAGAAGTAGTTGCAGTACCATCAGTGCCAATCAACATTCCAGCCCCTGACTTGTCGCTGACGGTGGAAAAACCTGGCAATGGAGGACATAATCCTCCTAGCTCTACAGCTAAAGATTCCAAACTAGTAGAAGTTCATTCGCCGATGGTAGGAACCTTTTACCGCGCTCCCGCACCGGGAGAATCGGCATTTGTAGAAATTGGCGATCGCATTCGTCGTGGTGATACAGTATGTATCATTGAAGCCATGAAATTGATGAATGAAATTGAGGCGGATTTATCGGGTCAAGTGATGGAAATTTTGGTAGAAAATGGTTCTCCTGTAGAATATGGTCAAGCTTTAATGCGAATTAACCCCGATTAAGTATTAATCTATATAACGAATGTGTAATTGTAAAAAAAGTTAGTCACCTTAGCGGCGGGTTAATTCTGATGAAACAAACGTTGCCTATACCCTCAGATGTGGTGCAACAAATAGCTGAATACTTCAGTCTATTGAGTGAACCAATGCGTCTACGATTATTGCATCTGCTTCGATATGAAGAAAAATGCGTGCAGGAATTAGTAGAAGCAACCCATACTTCTCAGGCTAATGTATCAAAACACCTCAAGGTAATGTGGCAAGCGGGAATTCTCAGCCGCCGCAGTGAAGGAACTTGTGCTTACTACCGAGTGGAAGATCAAATGATTTTTGAGTTGTGTAACCAAGTTTGTGAACGTCTTGCTAGCAGGTTAGAACAACAAGCTCGTAGTTTTCGGATTCTAAACGGTAGATGATTCAACAGTGATCAGTTATCAGTTATCAGTTATCAGTTATCAGTTAACCGTGATAACTGTTAACTGTTAACTGTTAACTGATTTAATTAAAGCTCAAAGTTTTTCTGGTAATTATCACGAGTCAGTGGCTGTTGCAAATCTAAACCTTCACCACCAAGCACTTCAATTTGTTGTCCATCCAATTCCAGGTAAACTTTAGCGTTGGGATTTAAAGCTGTGGCGGTATATACAACTTGTCCTACACGACCTATCATGGAAGCGCTACCACCACCAAATTGAAAATCGGATGATAAGTTAACTCGAACTTCGTCTCCTTGAGCTTTAATACCCAATAGTTTGGTACCTTCAGGTATTGTAGAAGAACCACTTCCTTCTGTTGGTCCAGTTAATAAACGTTGAAAAGATGCTTCTAAAAACTCCGAAGGATTATTAACATCTGCTTGGACTTGAATGCTTTGAGGTACTAATTCAAAATTGTTACCATCTTGACTTTCTTGAATCCAATAAACTGTAGCAGTTTTTTCGTTAGTAGCTTTTGGAGTTTCTACTGGATTTGTTGGTTGCTGAGTTACAATCGGGGGATTTTGATTGGTGGTATCGCTGGGATTATTGATTGTAAAATAACCCACAACACCAGCAACTGCTACAGCCGCAGTTGTAATAGTTGCCGCGATACCGGAAGAAATACGATTATTTTTTGGTTGCTCTGTCATCTGATACCTTCTATATTAGCTGCGATAGTACCCGTATCTGTGTGAGGGGCTTGGTAGATAACACTGAATGCTCTTTATATAACGGTTTAGTTTGCACGAAAGCCGCAAGTTCTGGTTTGGACGATCTGATAATGTAATTTTAGAATTCTTATTAGAAGTCCGTCACGTTCTTTCCTGATATAAATCCAGTGTTTGATTAAGGTTTTTTTCTATTCCTTCCACGAATTATGATGCAACTTGTTCCTCATTTACAGTTACTAACATTTCAATTCACTTAATTTTTCTAACTTTGTTGCGGATTGAGTTCCATCTCTACTTTTATTAACAAAGGTTTCGACTCATTTTCCGAACGTAATGTTATTTATCGCAGCGGAAATATTGGCACGATGGATAACGGTTAACAAGATATCTACTCCATCAAATCCCACAACGCATCTTTTATCTTCTGCTGCAAAATAGATACAACTTCATCGATGGCTATTTCGTAGGATTCGCTACTTTTACGCTCGACAACTTCAACTTTACCGTCGGCGATCGCCCTTCCGGTGACAATTCGATAAGGAATACCAATTAAATCGGCATCTTTAAATTTAGCTCCCGCACGCTCGCTTCTATCATCTAAAACAGTTTCAATTCCGGCTTGATTTAATTCTGTGTAAAGTTTTTCGGCAACTTCCACTTGTTGAGCGTCTTTAATGTTGGGAATCGTCACAATTGCATGATAAGGTGCAATCGCTACAGGCCAAATAATCCCGTCTTTGTCGTAGGATTGCTCTACAGCAGCTTGAGCGATTCGCGAAACTCCCACACCATAACAACCCATTTCTAAAGGTTTTTCTTTCCCTTGTTCGGTAGTAAAAGTTGCTCCCATGGCTTGAGAATATTTGCTACCCAATTGAAAAATATGTCCGACTTCAATCCCACGAGCCGATTTTAAAGTTTGTGATGAGTCGTGACAAGCGCGATCGCCAATTCTTGCAGTACGTATATCTACTACTATCTCTGGTATTTTGAATTGTTCCCCCCAATTAGCACCTACTACGTGAAAACCCGATTCATTAGCACCAGTAACAAAGTTCTTTAAATCCACAGCAGTTTTATCTACCAAACGTAGAAACTTGGGATGAATCTCTTTTGAAGATTTAATATAATCATCACCAATATCCGGCGCAATATAACCCAAAGGTAAAGATTTAGCCGCCCATTTTTCCTGAGCTTCCGGATTTGGTACCTCTAAAGCGATAATAGTATTTGCTTGATAACTTGAAGCTAATTTGGTCAATTCATTATATAACTTAACTTCATTTACATCTTGGTCACCTCGAATATTGACCAGAATCAATACAGTTGTACCGTTATCATAAACTGCTTGATAAAGCACATTTTTGACAACTTGAGTAGGAGAACAATCGAGTATTTTGCAAAGCTTCTCAATAGTCTCAGTATTGGGAGTTTCTCGTTTTTCGTAAATTGTGAAATTAGAAGTTACTGCATCATCCGGTAAAGAAACCGCTTTTTCCACATTAGCAGCATAGATTCCGTCATCGGTATAGAGGACTTGATCTTCCCCAGCTTCCGCTAAAACCATAAATTCCGTCGAGCCAGCACCACCAATAGCCCCAGAATCCGCTTCCACAGCCCGAAATTGTAAACCACAACGCCGCAACATATTGCTGTAAGCAGAGTACATATCTTGATAAGTTTTTTTCAAGCTTTCTTCCGAAGCATGGAAAGAATAACCGTCCTTCATGATAAATTCTCTACCGCGCATTAAACCGAAACGGGGACGAATTTCATCACGGAATTTAGTTTGAATTTGGTAGAGATGTACTGGTAACTGACGGTAAGAGCGAATCGTATCCCGTGCAATTGTAGTGATTACTTCCTCATGAGTGGGACCTAATGCTAAACTTTGTTCGCGACGGTCAATAAGGGAAAACATGATACCCTCAGCCTTAGTATAAGTATCCCAGCGTCCCGACTCCTTCCATAAATCCGCAGGTTGTAATTGAGGCAAAAGACATTCCATTGCCCCAGTAGCATTCATTTCCTCACGGACTATTTGGGAAATCTTTTGCAAAACCCGCCACATCAAAGGTAAATAAGCATATATACCGCTACCGATGCGGCGAATATAACCAGCGCGAACCAGTAACTTATGGCTGGGAATTTCAGCATCAGCTGGATCATCTCTGAGTGTAACGAATAACATTTGTGACAGTCGCATTGTGTCTCCCCTTTACAGATTTAGTAAATTTAATAATTTTTATTTGATATACTCAGCAAATATACTCAGGAAAGAGCTTTATTGTAAACCTAAGTGTTAAGCTGTTCCCCATACAAACTTCCACACACAAAGTTCCACATACAATTTTTATAATTTGGACGGGTTTACCCATCTCCAAAAAATCAATTGCTAATTGATTCTATAAACAGTTACAAACCCTTCGGGAGGGGGTTTGGGGGAGAATCCCCCAATGTCTTGGTTTTTTTCAACAAATGAAGTTTATTATTAACAAATTAATCAGCAGACTTTAACTAAACCATATTTAATTCTAAATGTTTTCATTTATCAAAAAAATACAAAACAAGGAGAAAATAACATTGTCCCTCAGTATTAATCAAGCACAACCACCTCTAGAATTTATTCCTCCAGCATTTAACCCCTATGTTTTAAGAATTACCCAGTTGTTATTACCAGCTTGGATAAATTCGCAAACCATCATTAGTCAAATTGAAGCAGAAAATGTCCAAAATTTAGTAAAATTAATCGATGAATTTCAGCAAAACAAGATTCGTTTTTTAATTGCATTCCGTCATCCTCAAACAGAAGACCCTTTTGCACTAGCTTACTTGTTTTCTCATATCGTACCGAGAATAGCGCGACAGGAAGGAATTAAGCTCAAGTATCCCCTTCACACCCATTTTATTTACGATCGGGGAATTCCGCTGTGGGCTGGTTCCTATGTTGGCTGGTTTTTCTCGCGTATGGGTGGTACCCCGATATATCGAGGTAAAGCCGATTGGACGGGATTAAAGTCGGCAAGGAATTTGTTTGCAAACGGACA
>JBHJOU010000157.1:0-2672 GCA_050329355.1 Rivularia sp. (in: cyanobacteria) | reverse complement strand
ACTTTGAGCAGTCAGAGGGCTTTACCGAACTCAACAAAACAAATCAGGCATTCAATTATAACTATGACCTGAAAAAAGCTGACGGTAATACTGTGACGATGAATATTTTCGACCCTAACAAACAAAACAGTCAAGGGTTGTACACAACAATACAAAAGACTGGTGCAAGGTCTGGTAGTAATACAAATCTTTCTGGTGGTCGTTACGGTATCAGTGATGCTGGTTTAACCAAACAAGAGCGTTTGAATAACCAATTCCTTAATACCAATGCAGGAAAAGATAGTAATCTAACTTTTTCTTTCTCTGAAGCGATATCTGCCTTTGGCTTCTACGGTACTGACTTTGAACGTGGTGCCATTATGGGTTATGAATTGACCCGCGCCGATGGCAGCACAAAGTACGTCAGCCTACCGCTAACTTTATCTGATCCTAATGCTGAAGTCAGGATTCGAGGAACGGCTTTCTACTCTGGTTATATAGCTGAGTCTCAAGAAGACTATTTCACCAAGGTTCAGTTCAAAATTCAAGATGGTACACAAGGAACCAATGATATAGTTGCCTTCGACCGCATGACCTTTGCCTCTGCACCACAGATGAATTTCGCTAAAGCCGAGGTTCCTGAGCCAAGTCTAGGATTTCTTGCTCTAGGTGCTGTTGTATCCGGTGCTGCTTTCAAACGACGCAAAAAAGCTTAATTGAATTACTGCTGACAAGCAAAGTTGTTTGTCAGCAAGTTCAATATTTACATCAAAATGCTCTATGATGCGTGACGCTATAAATCCTATTACTACGTTCAAATTATCTTTAAACTACACACCCTATAGTCTCAACTACAAATAAGTTTTTATATTTTATATTTATTTTTATATTTATTTTTATATTTATTTTTTATCTCAACTCGCCATCGAATAATTTAAAAAAGCTTCAATTTTGAAAAAAAAATTGCTGATTTAATCAGCAGAAAAAATCTTTAAGTTAAAAATTCCTAAATCAAAAAAATTAAAATACGTCCAAACAGATTATATCTAAATTTTATTTTACACTAAAATGTGACCTATATCACGTCCAACAAACAACGTAATTTCGTGACATAAATGATTTCATTCTCAATAATCATGAAATTTTTCTTAAAATAAGCGGCTTTTCTATATTCTTATTACAAAATCCTGGAAAAAGATGTATTTAAGTATAGATACTTTGATTTTTGTTAAGTCAAGCAATTATTTTTTACAGTTTTATAATTGGAAAAACAGTATTTAAACGTATATAAGTTTATTTTATAAAAAAAATGATTGATCAAAAATTCAAGATATAGATTGTGGAATTAACAAAAGTATTTAATATCACAATAAAAAGTATAAGTCAGTATTTTTATTGAGAAAAAGCCGGCATTATATAAACGTTGCTAGTAAAAATGGCAACAAACAACACAGTAATTGGGTTTAATGCAGCAAAACCCCAGAATATAATTGATATCAGTTAACGAAAGTATTTAATTGCTGTAGGAAATTGAAATCTAGCTGAATCTCCCTGCTTAAAATCCAATAATCAAATTAGAGATAGGAGTAAATAGAAATAAATGCCGTGGTTTGTAAAGATAGAAGAAGGTAAAGTCGATAAATCTATATTTGATCAATATGTCCCCGCTCATAAAGATTATGTGAAAGAGTTGAAAAACAAAGGACATCAAGCAAAAACAGGTTATTGGGCGCAATTCGGTGGCGGAATGTTGCTGTTTGAAGCCGCTTCTATGGATGAAGCACAAGCCATTGTTGATCGCGACCCTTTGGTTGAAAATGGGTGTGTGAACTATAAGTTATATGAATGGCGAATTGTGGTTGAATAGTTAAAAAATCCCAATTGTCCATTACTCATTTAAACAATTTAGTGCTATCCTATGAATGGACTCGGATCTATGCAACTGCAACGCCCAAACCTTGTCAGGACCGGAAGGTAGCAGCAATACGGGATGCTTACAGTAGGCGTAGTCTCCGGGTCTGCCCTGTTTTTAGGAGTATCCCCGCGTAATGCCTGGCTTTGGAGATATTGTAAAAAAAGCTTTTTACCTCGGTGTTGGGTTAGCTTCTTACGCTAGCGAAAGAGCAGGTGGCACTTTATCCGAATTGCGATCGCAAGTGCAAAAACTGGCAGATGAAATGGTCGCAAAGGGCGAAATGACAACTGATGAAGCCCGTCGGTTTGTGGAAGATATGATGAATCAAGCCCAATCCCAAGCGAGCGATGCAAGCGGTGAAGCCACAGTTCGGACAGAACCCCGTCGCATAGAAATTTTAAGCGATGATGAGCAACCAACTTCTAAAGATTCTCCACCTGAAGATGTTGATCAATTACGTGATCAAGTTAGACGAATGCAAGAGGAATTGCGTCGTTTACAGCGCGATCAATAGTTAACGAGTCTTTCGAGGTAATGCCTAGAAGTTGTTAACAGATATTCCCAGATGATTTTTATCAAATATCTTAAAGGGGTGTACTTTTAGTATTTGAAACCATTTAGCGTCAAGTATTCACTGAAATGCTTGCTATAAAGCTAAGTTGTTGCGATCGTTAATTGCCACCCTCCGGAATACGCAGTCAAAGCGTTGAAATAAATGTCCTATTATTGAGAAAGTGAGGACTATTTTTTATGGATGAGTGGCAAAAAGATTTTTCGG
>JBHJOU010000342.1:0-2359 GCA_050329355.1 Rivularia sp. (in: cyanobacteria) | reverse complement strand
TCCGGATAGATAAATTGCGAGCTGTAAGGACTATTTTTACGGCAAAAGGTAGTTTTTCTGAGGGCTTGTTATTTGTAGGATGAGCAAAGCTTATCCTGCAATTACTTATATAAATAATAAATAATAGGTAAATAAACTTTTTTTAAGATTATTATTTTTTTGAATTTATTAGTTGCTAAATATAATAGTTTTTTTAATAGGAGATAATCTAGTTGGTATTGTTACTTTTATCGGTAATTGGTAATTGGTAATCTTCAGAAGTCGGGTTTTTACGATAAGTATCTTTAACATCCGAAAATTATGCAAAAAACCCGACTTCTTAGCTCACCCCAGGTTATAGAAGTCGGGTTTTCTATCAAAACCCGACTTCTTACCCTACTTAAACAGTAAAATTAATCTTGATTTCAATATCGTTGAAATCAGCATCACCACCGTTTGCTAAGTCTTCAAATTTGAACATATTATCCTCGAATTTGATGTGGTCAAAACTGCCACTGTCGGTGTTAGCTCCTAAGTAGGAGAAGTAAACACCTTCTACGTTATCAAGGTTGTTTTGAGCTTGTTCTAGGGTACCGTCTGCAATAATCAGAACACCAAGAATATTTCCACCTACAATCTCAAGGGTTCCGGTTGTGGTTTGTTCGTCGGAAGTTGTCAAACCATCGGTTGGGTTGATAACATTATTTAATGCAGCTTGCAGATAACCGCTTGCATTAGGTGCTAAGGAACCGATTTCACCGTTAACGTTATCAACTGTGTAGAAGTAAACGTTATTATTGTAATCTGCTTCTCGATTGATTTCAAAGCTGGCTGTTACGGTACGACCTGTGAATGGGGTAAGGTCAATTAATTCTATTTCATTTCCGTTTGCATCTTTATTTGTGGTATCGATGGGGTTGATATTTAGCGAGTCTACTTCTTGCGGATTAACCACAAATTGACTGACTATTTGAGGTTCGCGAGCAGTTATACTTTGGGGATTAGCGAGTAATTCTGCTTCGGAATATGGTTCTATACCATAAGTTGTTACGGTCAAAGCTTGGGTTTCTTGGTCAATATCAAATTCCGTCCAACCGAAGGTATGGGCTGCAACATATCCACCTTGTAACAATTTTGCATCTATTCCGCTATCGGGTTCTAACCCAACTGGGTCTAATCCGAATGGTGTTAAAGCAGCATCGTTGAGTAATTGGGTGAAAAAGTCGTCCTTACTAGGAACACCGGCGGGGACGTTGAGTATGGGCAAAGATTGGTATTGTTGAAACTGTTGGGGAGTAATAAAGCCACCTTGTGCTGCACCAGCAGTAACGCTTTGACCGAAGGGTGCATCAAAAGCTACAGAACCTGTAGTAACTTCAAAGGCGCTAGTTCCAATTTGCGGACCTCCGGGCTGTTCTTGATAGGTTAAATTATTAACTAAGGTTCCGTGGATATCCGCAGCGACAAATACCACGTTATCGATGTCGTTTTCCTCAATAAACTTGAGAATTTCGGTGCGCTCGTTAAGATATCCATCGAAACGATCAGCAGGTCCGAGCAATGGTCCCAAAGCCTGCATTGGTTCGGGTACCATGACGAATTTCCAGGTAATCTGATCTTTTTCTGCTTGGAGTAAATCCTGCTTTAAATCTTCTAACTGTGGTTGACCCAACATTGTGCGAGTGGGGTCAAATGCAGCGGTTTCAAAGGGGATTACTTCGTTAATAATAAAGTTGGTAAAAGCGGTTGTTTGGTCAACTCCCGTGGCTAAATCTCTAGCTAATTGAGTGCTATCGGGATTTTCTAGAGCTTGGTTGCGGAAGGAACGGTTATCAAGGGTAATTACCGCCGCATCGCTACCATAAGTATTATTACGGTAGATTTTTCGCTCGCCTTCGGTAAGTTCATCACCCGTATTAGCGTAAAGTTCATCCCGTAGGGGGTTATATTCTTGGAACGCTTGCAGCCCGTTTTCGTACAGTTGGGTATCGTTAATTAAACCCGTGGTTTCGGAAAAACGAGCATCATCAGCAGCTGGTTCCCCGCCTGCAAAGTCGTTGATGACTTCGTGGTCGTCAATTGTAGCGAGAATAGAAGTAGAAGCGCGTAAATCAGCCCAAGTATTAACACCAAAGCGGGTTCCGTAAACTTCGGCGTGTTTAGCACGATATTCGTCAAGAGTTTCAACTTGCTGTTTTTGGGTTCCATCAGGATTAAGGACTGCGGGGGAACCGTAATCGGCGTATATAGTATCACCGTGTTCGACGAAAAATGCTAAATCGCTTTCTGAAGCATTGCTAATTGCTGGGTAGGGAGAGATTTCACCGCGCCAATCTCCAGCTACACCAAAGCGCAAACCTGCTTTTGTACCAGTTTCTGC
>JBHJOU010000045.1:0-10249 GCA_050329355.1 Rivularia sp. (in: cyanobacteria) | reverse complement strand
GGATTAAACTTTTGTAGAACTTGCAATAATTGCGATTCAAAAAATTTTTGTGCTGGTTGAAAACCAGATTCACCAAGCCATTTTTGACCTAATAAAGAACCGCGATGATTTGCTAAAGCTTCCAAATCTAAAACTTGCAAACCTCTTTGATGCATCTTGCGTAAAATATGTGTTTTTCCGCTACCAGTTAAACCACACAATATTTTATAATTTAATTGTCGCGGTAACAAATCTAATTCTTGACGTACATAATTACGATAAGTTTTGTAACCACCTTCAAGTAAAGTTACGCGCCAACCAATTTGAGATAATACCATAGCCAGACTAGCAGAACGTTGACCACCACGCCAACAATAAATTAATGGCTGATAGTTTTTTTCTTTGTTCGCAAAGTGTTCTTCTAAGTGTTTAGAAATGTTTTTTGATACTATTGCTGCCCCTATTTTCCGAGCTTGAAAAGGGGAAAATTGCTTGTATATCGTTCCGACTTCAGCACGTTCGGCATCATTTAAAACCGGCAAATTAATTGCTCCAGGGATACGATCTTCTGCAAATTCACGACTTGAACGAACATCAATTATTTCACTATAAGTTTCCTTATGTGGTTCTTTAGTGTATTTTAATGAAGCAGCCATTGCAATCCAACTCTATTTTTTCAATTATGGCATTTCCAAAAAGGTTTGAGATTCTGCTATCTAAGCAGTAACTCGCGGGTGTATTTAATCATCACTTTACCTTACATCAAGTTAGTTGCTTGATAAAGTTTTATAAAATATCTATAAATAGATACTTGAGAAGCGATATTATCTTATGCAAAAATCAGATTTTTGTCAGGTTGTTCGGCAACTTGAAGTATCTGTATTCAAGGCAGAGTGAAGTTTACAAAAATTAAGATAGAGAGTATTCCCGATGAAACGAATGCGATTACCCGTGTGGATTCCCTATCCAAATGCTTGGTTAAGTGCTTTGATGCTGTCTGTGTTGATGAGTACATTTTTGGCTATTGTCAGACGCTATACAGATTCATTGTCTAATTTATCAAAATTGTCAAACACTCCAGAACAATTGACCGTCATTGTCATATTAATATTAATTTTGCCCATACCGGCGATCGCGCTTTTTCATCATTTATTCCTCAGTCGTTTAGTTTCTTCAATTCCAGGGCAAAAAACCAGCGGTACTTCGGGATTTGTCCCCGGATTAATCAGTTGGTGGGAAAGTTTATACAGTTGGTTGGTAATTGTGTTATCCACATTCATAGCCACTTTAATATGTACACCTTTTTTACCTTTATTTCAGCTTAATTACACAAAAATAATTGCAACATACACAGACAATCCGAGTAATTT
The DNA here is from genome assembly GCA_050329355.1 of Rivularia sp. (in: cyanobacteria). Taxonomy (GTDB): domain Bacteria; phylum Cyanobacteriota; class Cyanobacteriia; order Cyanobacteriales; family Nostocaceae; genus Rivularia. The sequence goes on along the minus strand of JBHJOU010000045.1, from coordinate 8,900 downwards.
AAGATTTGTGTTTGCTGGTGTGTGGATTATATCGGCTGCTATTTTATATCAAATTGCATATTTATTTAAAGCTCGTCTTGTTTCCAACGATAGTGATATAGAAGATGAAATAGATACTTTAAAAAGTAAATTAAAACAAAGTAAGATTCAAGAGGAGGAAGTGATTTCAACAACTGTAGTAAGTACGAGCGATACAACTAAAAATAGCTCAGATAATTCTACTGTTGCAGTTAAAGAGCGAAAATCATCAAAAACATTTCTGAATATATTCGTAATTAGTTTAGTAGGTGCGTGGTTGTATATGTTTTTCACTTTACCAGATGTTCAACAAAGTATATCATCTGGTACTTTTGCAGAACAAATTCAAAAAAGAATTAGTACTGAAACTAAAGTCGTTAACACTCAAATTTCTAAAATATCACCTGAAAGTAACTCTTTTGATCAAGCATTAAATCTTGCTAATAGTGCAGCGGAATTACAAGAATTGGCAAGTTCCCCGGAAGATTGGAATACCGTTTTAGGTAAATGGAAAGCAGCGCTTACTTTAATGGAAACTGTACCACCAGAAAGTGCCAATTTTATAGTGGCTGAACAAAAAATTGGAGAATATAAGAAAAGGTTAGATAAAGCGGAGAAAAAAGCTGTTAAATCAGTTAACAGTGAACAATGAACAGTTATCAGTTATCAGTTATCAGTGAACAGTTATCATTTAAAAATTAAAAGTGTCTTATAAGTCGGGTTTTTAGGAAATTTGTTTGTTTTTACAGATAGTTATTATCAAAAACTCGACTTCTCTAGTTCCCGAATCAAGAGATACAGAGAATTTACTTAAGTAGCGGGAATTACTGGTATTTTATTGATAATGTTAGTTTTAGATTTCAATTGGGAAAAATGAAGATAGAAAAGTCTTTTATCATCACTTTTTATCTACCAATCATGAAAAAACAAAAATTAATCCGATTCCATTGGTATGTATGGTTTCCATATCCTAGCTCGTGGATAAAAGCCTTATTTATCACTATTTATTTAAATGTAATTATAATTATTGTTAGTGTCACAGCAATTACAGGCTATTTAACAGCAGCAATTGTAAATAAACCAGATAGCGTTATTTTTTTCGGAATATTTGCGCTACTAACTCCTATTCCAGTAATTGCCTTCACTCATCATATTTTACATTTATTTCTTAGTAAATATATCCCAGGAATTCAAACTCTTGAGATGAAAAATACTCAAGGTTTTAAAATTAAAATATTTAGTTGGTGGGAAGGTTTATATGGTTGGGTTGTAATCGTCATTTCTATAATGATAGCAACTGCTTTGTGTACATATCTTCTACCGTTATTTAATTTAGATTATAGAATACCAGTTTATAGATATACTTATTCTCAAAAAAAGATAATAACTGTATTTGGGATTATTTTCATAATCCTAGCTGCTTTACTTTATCAATTTGAATATTGCTTCAAACGTAATTTACTTTTTAACAATAGTATTGATGGTAAAAATCTTCAGAATAAACCAAATATTAATTCCGATATAAATTCAAATATGAATCAATTGCGCGGTGATATGGGATTATATAAAATCAAAGATAAAAATAAGAAAAACTAACGTGAGGTTAAAAGTTAAAGACTAGTAATCAACAACTGTCAGCTGTCAACTAACTCCTAACTTTAAAATTTCCTTAGCAGCGCGATCGCAAACTCCAACTTCGCCGACAAACTGCTGCATTTCTTGATAATCGGCTTGCATTTGCTGTTGACGTTGTTCGTTTAACAACAATTCCATTGCTGCTTGAACAATATTTTCAGAAGTCGCTGTTTCTTGAATAAATTCGGGTACAATTTCGCGCATGACTAATAAATTAGCCGGGGAAGCATAGGAAAATTTAATTTTGAGGATGTTTTTCGCAACCCAAAAAGTGAAGGGATTTAAACGATATAAAACAACTTGCGGTATATTTAATAAACCTAATTCCAAATTAACTGTACCTGATTTTGTAATTGCTAAATCAGCAGCAGCTAATACTTCTTGTTGTTGAGTGGATATAACGGTTGCTTTTAATTGATACTTAATAATTGCTTTTTCTATTTGTTCTCTATATCTTTCCATAGACAAGGGAATCCAAAAATGAACGGATGGCATTTTGGTTTGAATTTCCCTTGCTGCTGCAAACATTACCGGCACAATAAACTTGATCTCTTGAATGCGGGAAGCGGGTAAAAGTGCCACACAAGTTACATGATCATCAATTCCTAACTTAGCTCGCGCTGCTTCTCTATTAGGAAAACTTTGCATCCTATCCACTAAAGGATGTCCTACCCAGGTTACATCAGCACCCTTCTTTTCAAAATAACGAGCTTCTTCGGGAAATATCGCTAATATCTTATTGCTAATATTGATGATTTGTGCTGCATCTCGCTCGGTAATAGAAGTAACCCAAACTTGAGGTGCAATATAGTAAACTGTGGGACAAGAAGGCATATGACGACGAATATACTTACCAATCGCCATATTCGGTCCTGCATAATCGATAAACACCACTAAATCTGGTGGATATTCTTGCAAAAACGCGATCGCTTGTCGTTGTATTTTTAAAGTTGGTAATACAAAAGGCAAAGATTCCAAAATTCCGATAGAACCAATAGAAGTAGTATTTCCGATTAAAGATGCACCTTTCTCTGCCATCCGCTCACCACCTAAAGCCACAATCTCTAATTCCAACCCGATTACGGCGGCTTGATTTTTAAGCGCAGTAATTAACAATGAACCTTGTAAATCACCTGAAACTTCGCCAGTACTAATAAATATTCGCATTAGGTAATAGGTAATAGGTAATGGGTAATAGGTAATAGTTGACTGATAACTGATAACTGATAACTGTTAACTGATACCACCTTTCCCAGGAGTTAAACCGCGTCTTCCAGGCATTTGAGAAAGCATTAAAAAGCGACGTAAATGTTGGAGATGTTCGGTATCGCCTAAAAATTCTAATTTTTCTATAGCTTCTTTAAATGTTATATCGGAACGATAAAGAATGCGGAAAGCTTTTTTAAGAATTTGTAACTCATCAGTAGAAAAACCGGCGCGTTTGAGCCCTACTAAATTCAACGTGCGAATCCGGGCTGGATTTCCTTCTACCAACATATATGGTGGTATATCTCGATCAATACGTGCCATACCTCCAACCATCGCTTGTCTACCAATATGCACGAATTGGTGAACTCCCAATACTCCACTTAGTCTTGCACGTGATTCTATATATACATGACCAGCTAACGCCGCTGAATTAGCAATGACGACAGAATCTTCCAAAACACAATTATGACCGATATGAACGTAAGCCATCAGCAGATTGCCATTACCAATACGAGTTTCTTGTCCCGCACCAGTAGCGCGATTGATTGTTACGTATTCTCTTATACTATTATCATCGCCAATCTTAACCTGACTAAATTCCCCAGCGTATTTTAAATCTTGAGGTTCCGAACCGATAACAGCACCTGAGAAAATCCGATTTCGCGCTCCTATTTCCAGAGGTCCTTCAAGCACTGCATGAGAACCGATAATCGTTTCCGGACCGATTTTTACGTCTCCTTCGATTGCAGCATAGGCACCAACTTGAACGGTAGGATGCAATTGGGCGTTAGGATGAATTACAGCAGTTGGGTGAATTAATGTCTTCAAAGGTTAATCTCCAGAACAGTTTGCGCGGCACGAATAATTTAACTAATCAGTAGCCGAAAGCATCGATGATTCGCAAGGATTATTATGAATTATGATATGAGAGCGGCGAAAATTACGAATATTTACTATACTATTGGTGGATTATTTTTACTAATCTTTTCATAGTTTCAAATACAGTAAAGACACATAATAATTGTGCCTTTACCAATTTCAGTTATTTCTCAATTAATCTCAATTAATCAGAGAAAACATCAGCTCGCCTTTGGCTGCAAGTTGACCGTCCACTTCAGCACGACCTTGCATCTTACCAAAACGACGACGCTTCACCCACAACAGTTCCAAGTTCATTACCAGTTGGTCTCCTGGAACTACTTGGCGGTGAAAACGTACTTTGTCAATGCCAGCAAATACGAAAAGTCCGCCTTCATAATCGGGTAATTGTGTCATTACGACACCACCGACTTGTGCCATAGCCTCAACAATTAGTACACCCGGCATAATCGGTTGTCCGGGAAAATGCCCTTGGAAATGGGGTTCGTTAAAAGTAACATTTTTGATGCCAACAGCTTGTTTTCCGGGAACGTAGTCGATAATTCGATCTACTAATGCAAAAGGATAGCGATGCGGTAACAGCTTCTGAATTTCTTCCACTGTAAAAATTGTTTTTCTTTCCGAATTGGTTGTACTAGAGTCACCCAATTTATTTTCGGTAGATGCTTGCGCGATCGCGTTATTAGAATTCACTTCGGTAACAGTTGACATTTGGCTTGTTTGGGTTAATTTATTCTGATAGATATTAAGAGTAGGCGATTATTGTCTGGAATTTTCCTGCTCTAAAATTCTCTGTGCCAGTTGAACGTGTAAATTATGGCTGGCTTTGTAAGCTAGAAAATGAGCGCGGGGGAAAATTCCCAATAAACTTAAATCTCCTACTAAATCCAAGATTTTATGACGTACAGGTTCATTTGAAAATCGTAGTGGTGGATTAACCCAGCCGGATGGACCACATACAAGGGCATTTTCCAAGCTTCCACCTTTGATTAAACCAGATTTTTGCAAATGTTCGATTTGATGCATTAAACCAAAAGTCCGGGCGGGAGCAATTTCTGAAACAAATGTTTCATCAGGGTTTTGCTCCTCGTCAGAAGGCATCCAACTGTGCCATTGATTACCAATTGCTGGTAATTCAAAATCAATCCCGTAGGTAAAACGGGTTTTTTCTGCTGGTAGCGCACAAACAAAAGCATCTTCTTGACGAACCCAAATTGGTTCCTTTAAGAATAAAGCGTTTTCAGGAACAGTTGAATTTTGCTCAACCGTACCAACTTTGGCTATACATTCAGCCCATATTCGTGCCGAACCATCTAAAAGTGGTACTTCCGCACCATCAATTTCAATACGAGCATTATTTACCCCCATAGCAGCCAAAGAAGCTAATAAATGTTCTACAGTACGGACACTAGCTTCACCTTGCCTTAATTCAGTCGAGAGAACCGTCTGAGAGACTGCTCTAATATCTGCCGGAATAGCCGGTGCAGAAGGTAAATCTACCCGCACAAAATAGCGTCCGCTTCCTGGCTCTGCTGGTAATATACGAACATTAGTATCAATACCGCTGTGTAATCCCGTTCCTATTTGGCTAATTTGGCTGGCTATTGTACGCTGTTGCATAAGGCACGTTTTATATTTTATTTTTATATAATTTAGCGGGAATATTATTGTGTATTAAAAATATTTTGCCGTTTAAACTATTCGTTTTTCCTTTTATTTATTTAGTTATTAATTTATTTAGTTATTAATTATTAGTTATTAATTATTAGTTATTTATAATGAAATTCCCGGCTCTTAAGCACAAGTATTAAATTAAAGCTAAAAATTGGCAAGCTAACCGGGAAACATAAAGGTTAGAGGTTAGAGGTCAAAGGTAAAAAACTCCTAACTCCTAACTCCTAACTCCTAACTGTCAACTGTCAACAGCTTAAAACCTTTCCCCAATACCAAAATTAATTCGGCTGTCTCCATTATCATTAAGGCCGTAATCAATCCGAATTGGTCCGAGGGGTGACTGTACTCTTACCCCAAGACCGTAACCGATACCAGTACCATTTTTATTAAGTAGTTGTGCTGGTTCGGTTGTGGTGCCTAAGTCGCTACCAACATCAACAAACAATGCACCACTAAGCACTGAGAACAACGGGAAGCGATACTCTACTGATGCTTCTACATAACTGCGTCCGCTACTTAATCCACCTTCTTCATAACCCCGCACTGAGTTACTACCACCTAATGAAAAAGCTTCATAAGGAGGTAAGTCACCAAGAATGGTTCCTGCTTGAAAGTTAAAAGCTAGAGTTTGGGGTCCTTTGCTAAAGTTGGTAAATTTGACAGGAATGTAATAACTGTAATTACCCTGCAACCTTGTCATAAAAATATTCCCTTGTCCGATAGGTACCGATTGGTCTAAACCTAGACGCAAGGAGGAACCTTGGGTGGGTTGTAAAGGGTTATTTCGCATATCGCGAGATGCTCCGAGTTTGACTAGTAGCAAATCGTCTCTACCTGTGCCAGATTCGCTGAGTTGAATCCTGCTAATTCTTTCATTAGTTACCAATGTACCATCGTCATTACGAATCCCTCCTTCACTTCTACGGTTCCCATCACTATCGGTAATATTAATGTTTTGATATTGCAAACCAGCGGAAGCAACCCATTCCGATTTTTCGTAAGGATTTTTATTTAGAGGACGGGTAAAGTTTACACCACCACCTGTACGGACAACACGAGGGCGATCGCCTTCTGGGAAAGTTTCATTCGGAGCAGGTGTAATCGGATCGCCTAAAGTCTCAATTTCAGCATCAATTGTTTCAGTTCCATTTACAGTCTGACTTTCACGCTCACCATTGTCAAAAATCAAAGAAATCGAACGACGACGGAAAGCATTAACTGTATAGGAAGTACGATAAGGATCGCCTGCTATCCAAGGATCTGTGTAGCGGAAGTCAAACAAGAATTCTCGCGCTCCTGCTTGTAACTCTGCTCCTAACTTTTGGTTTCTACCGTTGAGGTTTTGTTCTTGATAGCTAATAGTACCAAATATTCCACTTGCAGAACTAACACCAGCACCTGCGGCGATGGAACCGCTGTTTCGTTCTACTACATTGACGATTACGTTTACTTTACTAGGGTCTTCACCTGGATCGAGGGAAACGTTAACATCTTCAAATAATCCTAGTCCAAATACCCGTTGTAAATCTCTTTGGACAATGTTGCGGTTAAATACATTTCCTGGCTTGAGTTGTAGTTCTCGCTGCACAATATATGGTTGAGTTCTTCCTTTTACGGGTTTTCCGTCTTCGTTGGTAACTTCACCATCTTTGTTGCGAAATTGGACTCGAATATCTTCTACTAACCCTTCAGCCACTTGTAAAGTAACTACTCCATTGGGTGATACTTGAGGAGCGCCAATGACATTGGCTAATACATAACCTTGGTCTTGATATTGTTTGACTAATAGCTTGATACCTTCTTGTAACTCACGCAAATTGAGAATTTGACCGTATTGCTTGCCGAATATTTCATCTACAGTTTTCTCAGGTAGTACCGAAGCAACCTTCGCACCCGGATTCGCGTCTATTTGCACTCTTTGCAAAACGGGGTTGGGTTGAACTACAAAACTGACTCTAACCCCCAAAGGTGTATCTTCCGGAGCTACTTGCACATTAGAGAAAAAGCCGGTTCCAAAAATAGCATTTATATCTTCTTGTAATTGCGATCGCGTTGTGGTTCGTCCTGGTTGAGTGCGAATAACTCGATAAACTTGGTCTTGCAATGTTTGTGGTAATTGTCCAGTTTCCGATCTAACTAAAACTTCCGATACTAATACACGGGTTTCATCTGCTGTCGGCTGAGAAGGTTCTGTCGTTCCCGGTGTCTGGAATTGGGGTTGCTGCTGCGGGTTCGTTTGTTGATTGGGCTGCTGATTTTCTAATCCGGGAGTATTTTCCGGAGTGGGACTTGGTACTGGTGCTTGATTACCACTAGGAAGATTATCCGGAGGGGGAATTTGTGGAGTATTTTGGGCAGTTGTGGAATTGGAAGTTGGTATTACTACTTGCAATTTGTTTGCAACTGATGTATCAACTTGATTCGTACCGACTGCCGGGAAAATATCTTGTGACTCTTCAGAACTCTTGACATTTTGAGCATTTGCACTTAAAGAAACTCCTAGTGGAGTAGTAAGTGCAATTACTGTCACCAAAAAGGGAGATAAACGCATTTTATTTAGATTACTTTTCACGTCCACACACCATCGTTAAATAAATATGATAGTTATTTGTCATCTGTCAGCAGTTATTTGTCAAGGACAATTACAACCGATGATATTAAACAAAATCTAGTTAATTACAGATTCGTCTCTACTGTTTTTAACACCCTTTCTAAAACTTCTTGGTAGGCATTTTCTACATTTCCCAAATCTTGCCGAAAACGGTCTTTATCTAAAATTCTATTTTTGGCATCATTGGTAGCTGTATCCCATAAACGACAGGTGTCGGGACTAATTTCATCTGCCAAAATTATTTGTTGTTGGGAATCCAAACCGAATTCTAGTTTGAAGTCCACCAAAATAATGCTGCATTTGCGAAAAAATTCCTTGAGAAACTCGTTGATTCGCAATGTTAGATGAATAATTTGCTCAACTTGTTCCTCGGTGGCTAGTTCTAACAATAGTAGACGCTCTCGTGTCAATAAAGGGTCTCCCAATTCGTCATTTTTGTAATAAAACTCAACTAAAGGTTGTTTTAACACGGTTCCCAATCCTATCCCTGTTTGCTTACAAAGGCTTCCGGCTGCAATATTCCTTACAACCACTTCTAAGGGGAAAATTTTCACTGCCTTTACCCGCATTTGATTTGGTTTGGGATTATCTACATAATGAGTATTAATACCGTTGTGTTCTAGTTGTTGAAATATTTTACTAGAAATGCTACAATTGATGACTCCTTTATTGCTGATACTACCGCGCTTTTGGGCATTAAAAGCAGTCGCATCATCTTTAAAATCAGCGAGTAATATTTCCGGTACATCGGTAATGTAAAGAATTTTGGCTTTTCCTTCGTAGAGTTTAGAGGTAACACTCATGGTATAACGATTATTTTCCAGAAAAATAAATTTATGCCGTCTTATGGCTTAACTATTTTATCTGAATGTCG
>JBHJOU010000203.1:0-9788 GCA_050329355.1 Rivularia sp. (in: cyanobacteria) | reverse complement strand
TATCAGAAGCCCAAAAACTTAGTGAAGCAGGGGTTAAACTTGCCGAAGGAATTTCTGCATCTGATATTGCTTATCGTATACGATGGCAATTAGCACGAATTTACAAAGCTAATGGTGATTATGAAAAGGCAAAAGGTGCTTACAAGCAAGCATTAAATCATCTTAAATTATTACGTAACGACTTAGCTTATACTAGCGGTGACGTACAATTTTCGTTCCGAGAAGAAATAGAACCAGTTTATCGGCAATATGTGACTTTATTATTGCCCCAAACCGCATCAGGTGAAGCCAGTCAAGCTAATCTCAAAGAAGCTAGAGACGTAATGGAGTCATTGAAAATTGCGGAATTAGACAGCTTTTTCCGCAGAGCTTGCTTAGATGTGGAAGATCAACCAGTTTCCCTCAATGAAATTGATCCAAAAGCATCAGTTATTTACCCAATTATTTTACCAGACCGTTTGGCAGTAATTGTTTCTTTACCAAATCAGCAATCTCAATCGAAGCAAAATAAACAAGAGGAAAAAGAAATCCTCAAGTTAAAGCAACATTTCTTTGGCAAAGAAATTAGTTCCGAAAAAGATTTCAAAAACACAATTACCTTATTGCGAACAGAACAATTAGCAGACGAGCAGAATCAGAGTGGTTATTTACAATCAGTCCAAGAAGTTTATAACTGGTTAATTCGACCATTTGAAGCAGAATTGGAAAATAATCAAGTTGATAACTTAGTATTTGTATTAGATGGTGGATTGCGTAATATTCCAATGGCTGCACTGCACGATGGTGAGCAATTTCTCATTCAGAAAAAATATAATCTTGCAATTTCACCAGGATTAAAATTGCTACCTCCAAAACGTTCAGAAAAAGCCAACCTGAGATTATTCGCTGGTGGACTGAGCAAACTAAACGAAGAAAATTCAGAACATAACAATTTTCAGCAACTGCAAAATGTAAGACAAGAAATAGAGACAATTTCGCAACAGATTACTAGTTCGGAAAAACTGTTAGACAACAAATTAATCAATAGCAATATTGCACAAAAGATTCAGTCATTTTCTCCATCCATCGTCTTGTTTGCAACTCACGGTATATTTAATACTAGCGCCGAAGAGACATTTATCTTATCGTGGGATCAAAAAATTAATGCAAATGAATTGGGTTCCCTGCTTAAAAGCCAGGAAAATCAACAAAAGACGATTGATTTACTTGTTTTAAGCGCTTGTCAAACAGCTTCCGGTGATGAGCGTGCTGCATTAGGACTTGCCGGAATTGCAGTTCAATCAGGGGCGCGTAGTACACTAGCAACCCTTTGGAATGTTGATGATGAAAAAACAAAGGAATTAATGGTTGAGTTTTTCAAACAATTAAGCGAAAACCCAACTATTACTAAAGCGGAAGCTATTAAACGAGCGCAACTCCATTTACTTAAGCAATATCCTCAACTTCATCCATACTACTGGTCTCCTTATGTTTTGGTAGGTAATTGGTTGTAGTAATTAGGAATTAGGCAAGTGTCACAATAACCCGTTGGTGTGTGACACTACAAACCTGATTTTTAGATTCAAGATTGTTCAAAGTGTCACAATAACCCGTTGGTGCGTGACACTACAAACCTGATTTTTACGTTAAAGATGGTTCAAAGTGTCACACACCCTACAATAACCCGTTGGTCTCTATTTTGTGTAAAGTTAATGAACCCAAAACTGTTAATTACCACTGCGCCGCTGCTAATTATAACCTTATTAGCAAATATTAATCCTCTCTGGGCTTTTTCAATTGATAATTCTGCAAATAAAAATCTAACTATCACTCGAATTGACCAGAAAAACCAGATTGATGTTGACTTATCTCAAACTATCTTGATTGCCATTTTAATACAATTAATTGGCACAGGTCTAACAATCACAATAATGTTAATTTTTTATAAATTAACTCCTAAAAATTTTAATAGGAAACCATCAAAACTCAATCAAAAAACTTCATCACCGATACCTCATTGTCAAAACATCAATCAACCCACATCTTCTGTTAAAAAAACTGATATTACTGCTGAAATCACAAAGATGGAAACAACAATTGCTCGTTTGAATATGGCGATTAAGATGAATCCAAATGACGCTAACCTTTACAGTAAACGTGCTAATTTTCGTAAAAATAAATTGAAAGATAAACAAGGAGCATTAGAAGATTACAATACCGCAATGCGTTTAACTATCACTGACAAGATACATTACAAATTTACTAGTTCTGGGAACTTAATTACTTACTGAAATTAATCCAATAGAGACATTACACTGCAATGTGCAAAAAAACTCTGCGTTCCTCTCTCTTGAAAAGTTACTCATGGGGGGAACCCCCAAGACCGTACTTTATGTCCTAACGGACACGCTCCGCTAACGCTGCGCTTACCTCCGCGTCACTTTGCGTTAAAAATATATAATTCCGATACAAACGGATTTGATATTAAATGGAAAAATTAACAAAATACCGTCAATTAATACAGGAAATATTACTCGAACATGGTAAACATAAATCAGCTTACGGAGATATTGAAGTTCAAACAATTTTCGATACACAACGCGATCATTATCAAATTGTTTATGTCGGCTGGGAAGGTAATAATTGGACGCATTCTTGTATTATTCACGTAGATATTAAAAATGAAAAAATTTGGCTGCAATGGAATGGTACGGAAGATGATATTGCAGCAGATTTAGTTAAGTTAGGAGTTCCAAAGGAAGATATTGTTTTAGGTTTTCAGTCTCTTTTTATGCGTAAGTTTACTGAGTATGCTGTGAGTTAGATTATTTTATCTTGCTTTTATCTTGCGAATTTGCTTAAAATAGCAAGGGAGCTTTTCGGCTCCCATTACACAATCACTAATCACTGATTCAAAAGGATTACACGGATTACACGGATTTTAATTAGCAATTAGCAATTTAAGCCGCAACCAACCTTCTTAATGATTGAGCGCGACGTTTAGCAACGGCATTTTTAGCATCTAATTCTAATGCTTTTTCGTAACTTTCTAAAGCCTGAGCATTTAATTTTTTACGTTCGTAAGCATGACCTAAATTATTCAAGGCTGTGACGTAATCTGGTTGTCTTTTCAAGGCTTCTTTGTAATTGCGAATTGCTAAATCGTACTGTTCTTGAGCGAAGTAAGCATAACCTAATCCGTTGTAAGCTAAGGTTACATAATCTTTTGTTGCAGTATCTATTTCTTCTTGTTCGTCTGCTGATTTAATTGCTTTTTGAAACAGGCTAACTGCTTGAGTAAATAGTTTTTTCTGTGAATAAATACTGCCTAATTGGTAATATTCTGCAATCGAACCTGTTTCTTTGCTTAATTTAGAGCGCAGTTTGGAAAAAGAGCCTTCTTGTTTGCGAGATTTAAAAATTTGACGAAATACGCTGATTACTGCAATTAACAGCAAGCCGACTAAAATAGATAAATAAATAGTTGCTAGATTGCTATCCATAATTAATTATCAATGACCAGAGCTATATTTAGGATACTAAAATTACTGATGGAAAAAAATTACGATTTATCAATTTTGAGGGAGTAGGGAGTAGTAACTATAAGCCCCAATATTCAGCGCGTTGTTTGAGCCAACCTTTTTCTATATAACTAGCAATTAATTGGCTTATTTGTCTTCTTAGTTGATCATATTGCAATCCTTTGGGCATGACTACTGATAAGGGTTGTGTTGATATTTTGGTTGGCAGTAGTCGATATTGGGGGTTTTGCTTGATCCAGTTGCTGAGGCTGGTAATATCGGCTGCAAAGGCTTTTACTTGGTTGTTCTCGATGAGGCTTTGTCCTTCTACGTAAGATTCGATTCCTACTAATTCGGCTTTGGGGAGGTAATATCTTAGCGGAGCTATGGTACTGGAGTTTTTCAGGACGGCTATTTTGCTGTTTTGTAAGTCTGTCAACTTTTGAATTGATGTGTCTTTTGTTGCTATCATTCCGCCGTCGAAATAGTAAGGAATACTGAAATTAACGATACGTTCTCGTGAAGCAGTTGCCGTTACTTTGGCGATCGCGATATCAACTTCACCTTCCATAACTGCTGTAAGACGTTGTAAGTTGGTGACGGGTTTGAATTTGACTAAATTATCTAATTTATCTGAATTATTTGCATCTGATTTACCTAACAAGTCTTGCGCTAACCGTTGCGCTAGTTCGATTTCTAATCCTTGTAAGTTACCGCTTTCGTCTTTGAATCCTAAAGGTGGAAAGTTATCTTTGACTGCAACAATTATATAACGGCGCTGCTGAATTTCTTTTAATGTTGCGGCTGATATGGGTGATGTTCCAACATTGAGGAACAAAAAAGTTAAACATAGAAAAATACCAGCGGATAGTAGCAGATGTAACTTACTCTGCTGATTGTATTGCCGATTCTGTCGATAAATTAACCGTAATTTCAACCAATCAATCATAAGAGCGCAACAGTAGTTACATCCGTCTGTCAATTTTAGATTTTAGATTTTGGATTTTAGATTTTGCGGAAAGTTGAGCCACTGCTCGGCTATGGTTTCCCGATTTGTAGCAAATGGCGTTGGGGTGTAGATTTTCTAACCCCAAACCTTTCCAAGACGGATTTTGGATTATCCTTAATATCTAAAATCTCAAATTTGTTGGGTTGTTGATAGTTAACTTTTAGCTTGAGAGGCAATTTCGGCAACTTTGCTAAAACCATCGGGATCTAAAATCGCCATTTGTGCCAACATTTTACGATTAATTTCGATGTTGGATTTTTTCAAATAGCCCATGAATTTACTGTAACTCATACCATGCTCACGTATAGCAGCGTTGATACGAGTAATCCACAGACGACGAAAATCGCGTTTGCGTTTTTTGCGATCCCGATAAGCGTGACGTAGGGCTTTCATTACCTGTTGGTTAGCGGTTCTAAATAAGGTAGAATGAGAACCACGAAAGCCTTTAGCTAGTTTAAGGATTTTTTTGCGGCGTTTGCGAGCTACATTACCGCGCTTGACTCTGGACATAGTTTTAGTTTCTCAAAAATTTTGCAATAGTTTCCTAATATTTTAGGATTTACAAATATGGAAGCATACCGCGTACATTCTCAGCATCGCGATCGTTAACAATCACTAATTTAGATAATTTACGCTTTTTATCGGTAGTTTTCTTTTCTAGAATGTGGTTTTTGAAGGCTTTGCGACGAACAATTTTACCAGTACCTGTAGTACGAAATCGTTTGGCAGCAGCTTTACGAGATTTTAGTTTAGGCATTTTCTTCTGTTTCTATACTTAAACACAAACCCATATTATAGTTGGTAATTCGAGCGAAAGTTGAACTAAGTTAGCTATTTATGGATTTTTTTTCGGATGTGTTATGGCGCGATCGCTAATTATAATTTCGATCAAATACACGCGCTTTGTGGTTTCGTTGCGATTGCTCGCGTTTAGACTCAGCGGAAAGGCGATTATGTGCGGGAAGTTGTGGAAAAAGCGTAAGGGAATTTAGCAACCTACTTTAAAATACTTTCTTTAAGCCCACCTGTAAACTATTCTGATAATAGTTTTAACAAATACTATTTTAAGAATAAATAGTACATAGAAAGATGAATAACAGCAAACAAATCTTATGGTTGCAGGTTTGTGGTTTGGCAATGGTGCAGGGTGCAATTACACTTAGCTGGGTAATTTATAATTTTTACTTGCCTAAGTTATTAGTACAATTCGGTTTCTCTCAATCTTTGGCGATAAGTCTGCTGATTTTAGAAAATGCTTTAGCTGTATTCATGGAACCTTTGATGGGTTCCCTTTCCGATAATTCTCAACGTTGGTTTGCTAGCCGTTTCCCTTTTATTACAGTTGGGGTGTTGCTTTCCTCAGCTTTGTTTATTGCTATTCCATGTGTTGTTACTTTTGTTCCACCGACAACAGTATTAAAATATATTTTGCCAGTACTAGTAGTAGCTTGGGCTTTGGCTATGACTGTATTTCGCAGTCCGGTGCTGTCTCTGTTGGGAAGGTATGCGATGCCAAAAAGTTTACCAATGGCTGCCAGCGTACTGACGTTAATTGGTGGAACTATCGGTTCTTTTAGAATTGCTGCTAATGATTTACTGCTTAGTTTTGGTCCGATTATTACCTTTGCTTTTGGTTCTTTTGTGCTATTAGGTTCAGCAGCTGTATTAAGATTTATCCATCCTCCGCAAATTGTATCGCAAGAACCAGTTGATAAACACCAAGCAGCATCACCTTTACCAATATCGATTCGTGCATTGGGACTAATTTTTGTTTTAGGTGGTAGTTTTGCTTGGGGTTATCGCTCATTGTTTGATGGAGTAGGTAAATTTTTAAAACTTCAGAATTCGAGCGATAATATCCAGTTACAAATGGTGATATTCGGTATTGCTGTGGCTTTTGCGGCTTTACCTGCTGGTTTGATTGCTTCTAAAATTGGTAATCGTAACGCTATGCTTGGTGGTGTTTGTGCGGCTATTTTATTAATTTTATTGCTACCTTTTGTTGGTGCGAATGTAGTAATTCTGGCTTTTTTGGCAATTGGGATTAGCTTCGTTTTGAACGGTACAATTCCCTTTGCTTTAGAAATGGTACCACCCCATCGTGGAGGTTTGGGTATCGGAATGTATTTTGGTGGTGTTGGCTTAGCTATGAGTATTTTTGGTTCGCTATTTAATCAACCCCAAGGGATTACACCACAGTTTGCTGCTTTGATGAGCGCGATCGCATTTTCACTTGTCTTTGGATGCATTATTTGGAGTAACTTTATTTATCGCGAAAACAAAATATAGTTTCATCAAAACCCTAACAACGGTAAAAATTTAACCACCAAAAGTTATGTAAATATATTTTATTTATCACTTCCAAAATAAAAGTTAAAAAAAAGAAGCATCTGATAGTACACCGTTATCAGAGCTTGTTTACCAAATATTCTCTAATAGGAACTCAAAGATTTCTCGATCAATTCTGTTGATTTGACCTAAGTATTTCAGGAACTAATAAGGGGTTGAAATATTCTCGAATCAAAGCAATTTGACCATCAACTACCTCAAGTACAAAAATATACTGATTGCGATAAGGTTCTTGGTTGCTTGCCACGATGAAATCACCTTTTCCTTCAATAATTACAGCATTATCAAAGCGTGACTGACGAATAACTACATCAACAAAGCGAATTTGAGAATATTGACTAAAGACGCGATTAAAAAAAGCATTTGCAGCCTGTCTACCTTCTACTCTAATTCCTCCTGATTGCTGTTCAGAATAAGGCTGCTCTAAAACAACATTTTCTGTGACTAACTGATCGATTTTATTTATATCTTTCGCTTCAACAGCTTGAATTAATTGTCTAACCAGCTTAATTTCATCTGATTTTCCTGGTTTAATATTTCCAGTTTGAGCTATTAAAACCTCTGGGCTTGATAGTGTGGCATTTACATCACTTAGTTGATACAAACCGACACAAAGCAGACAAGCAGGGATAGCTAATAATAAAGCTTTTCTATTCATGGTGATTTCCCCTCGACAAATTTATTCAGGAATATAAATCCCATCACAAAGATAAAATAGTCGGGAGCATATTGTCCAAGTCATATTTAGAACTAAACTAATAACTAAAAGTTATTACTGATATGGAACTCCGACAGCTACTTTATTTTGTCACTGTTGCCGAACAACTTCATTTTGGACGAGCATCAGAACGCTTGCACATGACTCAACCTGCTCTAAGTAAGCAAATAGCAGCTTTAGAAAAAGAACTTAAGGTGCAGTTGTTTACTCGAACTAAACGCACCGTAAACCTAACCGTTGCTGGACAAGTTTTGTGCGAACAAGCAAAACAGCTTTTAAATCAGGCAGATGAAGCCATCAAACTCACAAAAAGAGCGGCTTGTGGAGAAGTGGGACAGTTGAGTATCGGTTTTACATCAATAGCAACCCATACCGTATTGCCAGAGCTATTACGACACTTTTGCGATCGCTTTCCCAATGTTGAACTCAATATGCAAGAACTTTCTACAGAAGCGCAAGTCAACGCTTTAAATCAAAACCAAATTGATATAGCATTTTTGCATCCACCTATAGATGAGCGAGGCTTGAATTTATTTCCGATTTTGTCAGAAAATTTTATCGCTGTGCTGCCAAAAAATCATCATCTGTTGAAGCATCAACAAATTCCGCTTTCAGCCTTTGCCAATGAGCCATTGATTATACATCCTCGACAAGAAGGGCCAGCACTTTATGATGGGCTGATTAAAATTTGCCAGCAATTTGGCTTTCAACCTCAAATCGTTAAAGAATCAATTTCCCTAAGAACTCGGATATGTTTAGTAGCTGCTGGAATCGGGATTAGTTTTGTGTCGGAAAGCGTTCAATCTTTAGTCGGTAAAGATGTAGTTTGTAGAGCTTTAGCAAATTGTCCAATAAATCTGGAGTTTGCTGCTGCTTGGCGACAAGGTTCTAATGTTCCAACACTCCGGGAGTTCTTAGCTGTTTTTATTCAATTGACATCCTCCCACCATTCTTAGTGGGAATTGCTGTTCTCTCCTCTACCACACACTCAGTAAACTCTCGCTTCAAGGCATTAAACACCGGAGAAGCTGGTTGTTTTTGCAAATTATCCGGTTTACTCCAAGTAAAAGGTGCTTCTTGGGCTGCTGATATCCACAACAAACGTTTGGCTCGCGTCATAGCTACATAAAATAAACGGTATTCTTCGGCAATTTTCAAATGTTTGGCTTGTTCCCATGCTTCCATTACGTCGGGTAAGGTTCTTTCTCCATGCAATGCAGCACGGATTTGAGCGCGGGCTACTTCTGATAAGGTAAAGTCACCCAAGAACTTTCTTTGTGGTGGTACCCAAAATTTACCTGGTATTAAGTTTTCATGCAAAAATGGTAAAAATACGTAATCCCAATCCAAACCTTTGGCTTTATGCATGGTGATGATTGTCAGTTGATTACGTCTTGTATAACGGGCTTCTGAGTCTTCAGTATCCACGGGTTCAAAGCGTTCGGAACTGACGATTTCACTGAGTACTCCCAGCATTCTTGCCATGGAAATGTTACCGAAAATTTGCTGATTGATTCTTTCTGAAAGTTTATCTGCGGTGGCTAATTCTGCTTGTTGATATTCTAGTTTTAAAGCAATAAATGATATTAACTGATAAAGAGGTAATTCTAAACGAGCGTTGAGTAAATCTCGGCACAAATCACCGGCTTTTTTAACGGCTTCGGTTTGTAGTGGTGCTAAGGGAGAAGGATACAAAAATTCTTCGGGTAGGGCAGCTAAAGCATTTAAATCTTGGGGTTCAATTAATCTTCTTTTGACTAACACTCCTAATGCTGCTTTAAGAAAATCGGCAGAATGAGGGCGATCGCAAAATTGTAAAATTGCCAATATTTCTTCTGGTACATGGGAATGTCGGTCTTGTTCTCCTACGTCATAAAGTAAAATATTATGCTGTTTACAAATTGGTCTGAGTGCTTGACTTAACCATGTTCCCTGACGATTTTCTCTGACTAATATCGCTGCACTACCGTTATTTTCATTGTCTTGAGGAAACAGTTCGATAATTCTTTTAGATAGTAATTCTACGGTGTGATAAATATCTTTTGGTGTGTAAATCTCTACTCCTTTTCCTACTGCTGCGGGATTGGCATTCTTTTGCGGATCATTGTAGTCAACTGGAAGGATTCTTTGATAGCGGAATGGGAGGGGAAGATGGGGGGATGGGGGGATGGGGGGATGGGAGGAGGATTGTTTATTTTGGTAGAGACTGTTT
>JBHJOU010000091.1:0-2746 GCA_050329355.1 Rivularia sp. (in: cyanobacteria) | reverse complement strand
GACAATCGTACCGGAGAGATTAATAACCATCGACAATTTGATAGTAATCAGCGTTCTTTGGGTTTTCAGGTACAGCATAACTGGCAAGTTGCTCAAAATCAAAATCTTACCTATGGATTTGACTACCGTAATGTCAGCGCTGAGAATGTGACTCGTAACCTCGCAGATCAAACAGAAACAGAGAATTACGATGATAATATCGGACAAGGAGCAGTATTTAGTAAATATCTTGTCGATGTGACTCCCGATGTTCGATTAAATTTGGGATTACGTCAAGATTTCAACAGTTTAGTAAATGGTTCTGTCACATCTCCAGCAGTAGGTGTACGTTGGAATCTATTTGAAACTACTACTGTCCGAAGTAATTATATCCGTAACTTTCGAGTTCCAACCCTATTTAATTTATATAGTAATTCACCTTTTGCAAAAGGTAATCCAGACTTAAAACCGGAAAGGGGTAATAGTTTTGATATTGGTATTGACCAACAATTAGGTAATATTGGTTTACTACGTTTAACTTTCTTCAATAATACGATATTGGATAATATTGCCTATGATAATATAAATTTTACCTATGAAAATATTGGCAAAGTTCGCACAACTGGAGTAGAAGTTGCTTTAAACTTGCAATTAGCAAAAAATTTCTACTTTTCTGGTAACTATACTGCAAATGACCCTAGAATTGTTGAGAGCTCTAATCCCGCAGAAGTTGACCAGGAATTAAGATTTGCTGGTGCTGATAGTATTAATTTAGGACTTTCTTATGAAAATCGTCAAGGTTGGTATGCAGGAATTTTGATGCACTCTTTGGGTAGTTATCCGACGAATAACATTAATACAGAATCTTTGCCGGGTTACACAACTTTTGATTTTAAATTAAGAGTCCCTGTGAGTCAAAATATGGCGATAAATGGTAGTGTAGAAAATATTTTTGACCAAAGATATCAATTATTTCCTGGCTTCCCTGATGCAGGTAGAATTGTACAAGTAGGGATGAATTACAAGTTTTAGGGAATTGGTAATTGGGCATTGGGCATGGGTAATAACTTATCATAGATTCTTCATTGCCAACTCCTAACTCCGGTGGTATTAACTCCTCACACTTTCAATCCAAAATCTATTAGCGTAGCGTGTCCGTAAGGACATAATCTAAAATCCAAAATTACTATGAGTAACTATAATCCTTGGGTAACACCACTAAACAGTCAAATTACAGAAGATTTACCGATGGATGGTAAAGTTGAATATGAGGATATTGATTGTAGTTGTGATGTTTTATCATCTTTACTTTACACATTATTTCAACAAAATTGGCATCAAGTTGAATTAGGACACATTGCTCAAGGTGGGGTTTTAGAATTAGAATTTACTAATCCACCTAAAATTTGTATTCTTTATGATGGTTATCTAACAGTGGTGACAGAAGGATGGCATTTACATTTGTGTATTGATGAAAATTTAGGAGGTCCTAATAATCAAACTCCTTTAGAATTAAGAAGACAAAGAAGAATCAGTCGTGCAGCATTTTATCGACGTTTTAACGCAGCAGGAAAACCGAGAAGTTGGGGAATAGAACTTTGGAATGGTGCTGGTGAAAATGTGATGACAATTTTCTTGCCTAATCCTTTAGTAGATGGAGAAAACTTATTACCAGAAGGTAAACCAAACTTGTCAAAATTAGCTCTTTATCAGGAATTAAGGGATATTTATGTATTAGGAAATAAACCAATGCCATTTACACAAAATCCTTTAAAACGTGCTTATATTTCGGTTTGCACTTCTGGAAGATGTTTACCTTCACGTAATTGGAAACCTACTTATGAAGCATTAAAAAATGCTGTCGAAAAAGCAGGTTTAGATATAGAAGTAAGAACCTCTGGTTGTTTAGAAGTTTGTAAATTAGGTCCTGTAGTATTTAATTCCGAAGACAGAACTTGGTACACTCGTGTTCAAGCAGAAGTAGCTGAAGCAATTGTTGAAGAACATTTAGTTCAAGGAAATAAAGTTACCAAACATCTTTATCCACCACAATCTATTTAAAGTTTTTCTTTGCGTACCTTTGCGATAACCTCCGCACACCTTTGCGTTTGAAAAAATATATAAATCCTTAAACTATGCAATTTTTTCAATTTACAAAAACAAAATTAATCTTATTCTTTTGTCAATTTGTGTGTGTGGTATTTTTAATAATTGCTTGTAATAACACCCAAAATAGTCCAATAATTTATTCATCAAAGCCTAATCAAGATTGTGTTGAAAATTATAACAAAGATGTAGATTACTTTCCTGATAAAGCTGTTATTAATTATGCGAAAGGTTTTTCTGTAGAATATCAAAATAACTATAAAATAGTTACGGTAAAAAATCCTTGGCAAAATGCTAAAACAAACTTTCAATATGTTTTAGTTGAATGCGGTACACCAGCACCATTGGGATTTCAAGAAACTCAATTAATTACAGTACCGATAAATACAATTGCATCTCTTTCTACTACTCATTTACCTCATTTAGCTTTCTTAGGAGTAGTAGATAAACTCGTCGGTGTGAGTAATCCAAAAATAGTCAATACAATAGAAGTTGTTGAGAAAATCAAAGCAGGTAAAATTGTCGAATTAGGCAACAATGATGTCAACGTAGAAAGATTATTAGAACTCAATCCCGATTTAATTACAACTTATGGAACAGGAAATCCACAAACAGATAATTATCCAAAATTATTAGAAGCAGGATTAAAAGTAGCGATAAA
>JBHJOU010000246.1:0-2182 GCA_050329355.1 Rivularia sp. (in: cyanobacteria) | reverse complement strand
GTTTGACCAGCAGTTATCTGTCTAAATAAATCTACGGTTACAGCTTGTTGATCTGTAGCATCGGAGATACGAGCATTTGCAACATTACCTCCAACTACAATTTTGCTGTTTCTTTCGCTGAAGTAACAAGAATCAGGACTGCTAACTAGAAAAAATCTGATTGGGTCAAATCGTCTTGCAGCGAATAAATTGGAATTAGTCAAAATTCTGCCATTTAACCTAATTCCACCACCAGGAGATATTTCTAAATCGTCGTTATATAACACGGCGTTGTTAGTTAGTGGACGACGCTCTCTATCTTGCTGATACTCTAAAGCTGCAAAGCCTTTATTCCCTTTGAAGGTTTCGTATCGCGGTTGATTTGTATTAGTTGTATTAAGACCAGTTGTGTCAGTAATTGGTACGGTTGTCGTATAAACAAAAAGACTTCTTCTGAGAACGCTACCCCTTTGATACCAACCTTGAGAACCAACTAACTGAGCGCTGGTATTACTGCCGCGATCGCAAACACCACCACCGTTGGTTTCATTCATCGGAGGTGTTCTAGCTTCTAAAGGATTTCTGGGTCTAGTCGGATTATTGTTAACTTGAGGAGGATTTCTAAATTTAATACTATATAATGTATAGCTATCAAATATCCCGTTATTGTCAGTATCAACTGGATATTTCCAAGCAGTATTTATATTTTCTTGATCCGTTAAACTTGCTGATGGATTTGTAATGCGATCGTCATTACCAACAATATCATCAAACAGTGTCAACTGCGATTCATCACCAAAGGTAAATTCACTAACGTTCTGACTTATTACTTGGTCTAAGGAGAAATCATTAGGTGTCGAACGGGGTAATCTAGGGTCGCTAAACAACTTATCAATCTTCGCCCTAGCCCTATCAATTGCCGGAGTTGCAGCATTCAAAACCGCCTGATTAACCCTCACATTACTCGCATTATTAGAACGCTCAAACGAGCGAAACATAATAGCAATAGTCAACAACACAACTACTAGCGACACCATCGCCACAGTAGGTAAAACAAAACCAGAATTAGCCCAATTTTTGCGTTTTTTAGTAACTATGAAAGTTCGTAAAAGCCATAAACTTTGTTTCTTTATAGTAGATGAAGATTTACTACGAAACTTTCGGAAAAATTTTTTAATCGCCCTGACTAATTTACGATTTCTATACATAGCTACTTTCCTATCAAGAATTGTGATGCGAATTTTTAAATGAAATGTTTTAAAGAAGTATTTGAAAAATTGTTTTCAAGTTTTGATTGTAAATAATGTCTATCTATTTGTCGTAAGCAAAAGGAATATTCTAATAACTTGCTAATACACCAACAAGTATGTATGAAATATAAAAATTGATAATCTAAATGATTTTTATTTACTAGCAATCACCATCATAAAGTTTTACTAAATCAACAAAATAGCTATTTAAATTTTGTATTTTTTTTACACTTTTTCGGTTATAAGGAATATTATTTGAATTATTTAATTTATAGCCGACAAAGAAAAATAAAGCCATAGCTTCATATTAATTTTGCTGATTTTTTACTGAATTTAGTATTAGCTCAAGACAACTTTATCAAGTTGCCATTAGTGGACTGAGCTTATATTACCCACTTGAAATAGTAAAGTTATCAGTCAAAGAAAAAAATATTGCAGATTTTGTTGTAAAGACAGCAACAATGTAGAGACGTAGCAGTGCTACGTCTCCCAACTTTTCATGAAAAACGAACTGTTCAAAATTAATGTGGTGGAGTACTAGTGGTCCTTTGCATTAAATTTGACGGATTCGTTTTCTGCCAAACCTAGAGAGACGTTATGTATAACGTCTCTACAGCCGATCATAATTAATGAAATAGACCACTAGAAGTACGGGACTATTATTTATTTAACCAAATTATCGGTCAAAATCATCCAGACACAGAGAGACGTTGCAGTGCAACGTCTCTACATTAGTTATTTGTATGTTTGATCATTTATGGAAAATGGTATTACATCTTGTTGAGATTAATTCCAGCTTCTTTAGCCATTGCATCCAATCCTTTCTTTTCTAAGGTTTTGATTGCTTTAGTAGAAATCTTCAGTCTCACCCAGCGATTACCTTCAGCCCACCAAACGCGCTTGCTTTGCAGGTTCGCTTGCTGAAGCTTTTTAGTCCGACGGTGCGAGTGAGA